>CAZCAL010000078.1:8163-14253 GCA_964496625.1 uncultured Verrucomicrobiaceae bacterium
AAGGACTCATCCCTTCTCTCCGTGATCGGGATTGAGGAAGTGGTGCAGAAGGTGCGGAGCATGAACTCCGCCGCTTACGTTTCCCTGGAAGGCTATTTGCCGTTGGCGATCGCTTACTTGGCCGTGACACTTCCGCTGTCTTGGTGGGCACGCAGCCTGGAACGGAGGTTCGCTTATGAGACTTGAAGCCTATGAAATAACCATGTCCTTCGGTGATCATTCAGCGCTGAAGGAAACAACCTTCTCCACTGCTGGCGAGGCTGGCGTCGTCGCTCTTCTGGGACCCTCTGGCGGCGGAAAATCCACACTGCTGCGGGTACTCGGTTGCCTCCTGGTTCCCGACTCTGGCGACGTGCTAGTCGATGGTAAAAAGCTGCCCCATGACGAGGACGGCGCAATGGTGGAGCGCCGCAAAAACGGTTTCGTCTTTCAGGGCTACAACCTCTTCCCCCACCTCTCCGCATTGGAGAACATCGCGCTCCCATTGCGGACCGTGCATGGCATCGAGGCCGGCGTGGCAGACGCCAGAGCTATCGAATTGCTGGATCGCCTCGGCCTGAAGGGTCAGGAAGGAAAGCGCCCCGCAGAAATGTCGGGCGGGCAGCAGCAGCGTGCCGCCATCGCCCGCGCGTTGGCGCCAAAACCGCGTCTGCTTTTGCTGGACGAACCCACCTCAGCGCTCGATCCAGTCATGACGGCGGAGGTGCTGGACGTGGTGCGTGAACTTGCCGAGGGAGGCCAGCAGATCGTGCTGGCAACGCATGAGGTCAGCTTCGCACGGCGCGTAGCTGATTGGGTGATCTTTCTAGCCGCTGGTCGTGTCGAGGAATCGCGTGCTGCGGCAGATTTTTTCACCAGTCCACAATCGACGCTGGCGCAGCAATATCTTGAAGGGCTGTCCCGCTATCGCTAAAGTCGGGCGCATGAGCACAACAGGACCGAGACCTTGGATCATTGCAGAGACCAACTGGAAGCACGTCAAAGCGACCCGCTACGAAGTCGCAGTGCTGCCCTGGGGGGCCACGGAAGCACACAACTGGCACCTGCCTTATGGCACAGACACCATGCAGTTGGACGCTCTGGGGGCCGAGGCAGGACGCATCGCCTGGGAACAGGGAGCCAGGGTCGCCATCCTGCCGACGATTCCCTTTGGAGTTCAAACCGGGCAGCTGGATATCCCCTTCTGCATCAACATGAATCCCAGCACGCAGATGCAGGTGCTGGAGGATGTCATTGCTTCCCTGGAGGGCGTAGGCGTTCCAAAATTTGTCGTTTTAAACGGCCACGGGGGCAATGACTTCCGCCAGATGCTGCGGGAGCTTCAGTCGCGGCATCCACGCATTTTTCTCAGCGCCGTATCCTGGTATCAGGCGGACACGGGCAAGGACATCTTCGACGTCGTTGGCGATCATGCAGACGAACGCGAGACCAGCCTCATGATGCAAATTCAGCCGCACCTCGTTCTCCCCAAGGCGGAGTGGGGAGACGGCGCTGACAATCCCTGGAAACTCACCGCCATGCGCGAAAAGTGGGCCTGGGCACAACGTGCCTGGACCAAAGCCACGAACGACACCGGCTCCGGCAATCCCGCTGCATCAACCGCTGAGAAGGGCGCACGATACATGAAGGTGCTGACGGAAAAAATCGCCAGCTACTTCGTAGAATTGGCTGCGGTCAATCCGGCTGAGTTGTATGAGCGATAGAAGTCGTCGTCAGGGACTCTCCCCTGAATCAGGTTTTTGAATCGTGAATGACGCGGACATTATTCACCCACCCAACGACGACCTTTTGATCGCTGGTCACACATGGATCGGGTGCCCTTTGGCCACTTCGGTCGCCTCTTTGATCATCTCCGCCAGGGTGGGGTGAGCATGGATGGTGCCCTCGATTTCATCCCAGGTAGCTTCGAGATTCATGGCCAGACCAATCTCCGCGATCATCTCGGTGCTCTCGCTCCCGATGATGTGTGCACCGATGATTTCGCCATGCGGCTCCCCGTAAAGGATCTTCACAAACCCATCTGGTTCCGCTGCAGCAAGTGCCTTGCCACTGGCACCATAAGGGAACTTACCGATCTTGAACTTCAGACCTTTTTCAATCGCTGCCCGCTCGGTGAGCCCAATACTGGCCACCTGCGGATGGCAGTAGGTGCAGCCAGGGAAGACGGTGACCTTCTTCGGCGTGGTCTTTGTAAACATGCCCTCAACGGCTTGCACCGCCTCGTAGCTGGCGACATGCGCGAGCCACGGAGGCCCGATGATGTCCCCAGCACCATAGATACTCTTTACACTGGTCTGATAACGGTCGTTCGTCTGTAGCCAACCGCGGTCGCTTAATTTCAGTTCGATGCCTTCCGGCAACAACGGTTTCACCCCGATAGCGACGAGACACAGGTCCGCCTCCAGGGTCTCGTTGGCAGCGCCTTCGACAGTGATCTTCACGCCGTTGCCATCTTCCGCAGTGCCCGTCACCTTGGTATTGGTAAGAATGCGGATGCCAGACTTGGTGAGGCTTTTTTCCAGCGTCTTGCTCACCTCTGTGTCTTCGACGGGCAAAATGTCTGGCTGCATTTCGACGACCGTGACCTTGGTTCCATAAGCATTGAAGAAATAAGCGAACTCAATCCCAATGGCACCTGCGCCGATGACGATGATGCTCTTGGGTTGCGTCTCCAAAGTCATTGCTTCCTTGCTGCCGATGACCGTTTTGCCGTTGAATGGAAAGCCGGGCATATCGCGAGTCTTCGCGCCAGTGGCGATGAGAATGTTTGCCGCCTCATGCGTTTCTTCGGTGCCATCCGCCGCGATCACTTTGACTTTGCCCTCGACGGGGATGCTGGCAGTGCCACGAAGATAATCGACTTTGTTCTTTTTGAAGAGAAACTCGATGCCCTTGTTCAACTTGTCGGAAACCTTCCGGCTGCGCCCAATGACCTTGCTCCAGTCATACTCGATGCTACCAATTTTCAGACCAAACTCCTCGGCACGATGCGTGAGAGTATGAAAGAGTTCTGCGTTCTTTAGCAGTGCTTTGGTGGGAATGCAGCCCCAATTTAGACATGTGCCGCCGGCGCGGTCGTTTTCAACACATGCGACTTTTTTGCCAAGTTGAGCTGCGCGAATGGCGCCGACGTAGCCTGCAGGACCGCCGCCGATGACGATGAGATCGTAGTTCATGAAATTGAGAGGGTAAGAGGGTGTTTTTTGAATGCGGGCACTGCCTGCAATACTGCTGGGGAGCAGGGAGTGTGCAGAAAACGCGGCCAGGGTACGATTGCAACCAGCATTCTGGATGCGGCAGGCCAGAAACCGCCTTTTGTGGGCACTGATGCGTGAACGGACAGCCCTGGAACGTTGACCAATCCTAACACGGGACTTATCTTTCCAGCGTTCTTGCTAAAATCACACCCATGACTGCATCCATTTGCCTCTCCAGATTGCCGGGATTCCTGCTGCTGTTCCTGGGCCATGCAGCGTTGGCCCTTGACGGCCCGGCTAGCAGGGATGGCGGAAACACAACCTTCGCAGAGTTGCTCAAGGTCCAGCAAACCGTTCAGAACCTCCTCCCCAGAGTCAAACCCGCAGTGGTCAATATCCAACTCGCTGGAGGAACCGCCAGCGGTGTCATCGTGTCCGCAGACGGACTTATCATGACAGCAGCCCACGTCAGCGAAGAGCCGGGTAAAGAGCTCCGCATCTATTTGGCGGACGGCAAAATGGTCCGTGCTGTTTCGCTTGGGCTCGACAAAACGACGGATGCCGCACTGGCCCGGATGAAAGATCAAAGCCACCCATGGCCCTATGTGCCGTTTAATCGCGATACCTCCCAGGTCATCGCTGGCCAGTGGTGCGTTGCACTGGGCCATCCCGGCGGACTAGATCGCAAGCGTGGCCTAGTGCTGCGTGTGGGGAAGATCGTGAAGCAAACGGCCAACAGTCTGCAGTCCGACTGCGTCCTGATGGGCGGCGACTCCGGCGGCCCCTTGCTCAATCTGCAGGGCGAGGTCATCGGAATTCACAGTCAAATCTGGAAGGCTCGGGATCAAAACATGCATGTTTCTATGGCCCCCTTTTTGCGATCTTGGGATCTTCTCAAAGGCTCTGAAGTCATCAAAGTATGGGCCACTGGAAGCGGTGGATATTTGGGCGCGGCCACGGAATTGGATGCCCAGGGAAAAGTCGCGGTCCTGGAAGTCATCGCAGGCTCACCAGCCGAAAAGGGCGGACTGAAGCAGGGCGACTTCATCATTGCGGTAAACGGGGATCGCGTGATGGACCAAGAAAAATTCGCCGAAGCTATCCGCTCTCGTGCAGCAGGAGATTTGGTCACACTGAAGGTTCAGCGCAGCAATGCTGAGCGGATGCTAGAAGTCAAACTGGGGAATCGGCCCAAGGAGGAGGATAGCTAATGAACCTTCGAATTCTTTTACTGATCGTCATCACTAGCGCCACGGGTCGGGCTGAAATTAACCCTCGTGGTCCGTTGCCAGAAACTGAACGTACAAACGGTGCCGCCACACTCAACGCTCTGAATGACCTTAAGGCCGGAGTTTTGCGTTCCACCGCCTCACTCGTCGATGAAAAAGGCGGACACCTGATCGCTGCGACGTGGGTCAGCGACGATGGCTACTTTTTGGCACCTGCCAGCGCTGTGACACGCCCGGAGAAGGACAAACTGCGGCTGCCTGAGGGACGGAGTTTTCCGTTCAAGGTCGTCCATCGTGCGGCGGATCTGGATTTGCTGCTTGGAAAGGTGACGGACTTACCAAAGACGCAGCCCGTAAACTGGGGCACCTCCCGATCCCTGAACATGGGCCAATGGCTCTGCACCAGTAAAGAAGGCGGACAGGAACTCCGCATCGGCGTCATCAGCGCACTGCGCCGCCAAATCCCCGGCATGGGAGCCGCTCTCGGCATTCGCATGGAAGAGGCTCAGCGTGAGGACGACAAAGGTGTGAAAATCACCGGGATCGCTGAGGACAGCCCCGCTGAAGCCGCTGGATTGGAGGCGAACGACGTCATCCTGACCTTGGCTGGCAAAGCCGTCGGCAAATTTCAGCAGGTTCATGAAATCGTCTCCCGCCGCCAACCAGGGGAAGAGATCGAGGTCCGCTATCGCCGGAAAGACAAAATCGCCACCTGCACGGTGAGGCTAGCGAGTCGGACAAAAGTGCTTTCCAACTGGGAAGGCGAAGATTTCGGCAACGGCGGCATCTCCATCCGCACCGATAATTATCCCGACATCCTCCAGCACGATATACCCCTGGCACCAGAAGACATGGGGTCCCCTTTGGTAGATCTGAATGGCAGAGCAGTCGGCATCAACATCTCACGCGTGGATCGCGTCACGACCTTCGCTCTGCCGATGGAGACGTTCTGGACCTCTGTCCAACAATGGATCGCCCAAGATCGCCAGACGCCAAAGCCTGCGCTGGTTGAAGAAGTCAAAAAGGCAGTGAGAGTGTCGCAGTGATCATCGACCCAAACAAAGATTTCTCCCCTGATCCCATCGCGCAAGACATGCGGCGTTTGGAAGATTCGTTGCGTGAGGTCGTAAAGCCCCACTTGCAATTGCCCGGCAAAGATCTGCGCATCTTAAATCTAGCCTGCGGTCGCTGCGATGAAGCAGAGTCTTTGATTAAACTCGGCAGCGAATTGGTGGGAACACCCACCCAGGTGGAGATGGTGGCCGCTGATATCCGTATCCGCGAGATCCGCCAAGCACGCGAACGTTTTGGCCATCTGCCTGCCAAATTTTTGATCGAAGATGCGACGAAAATTGATGCCCACAGTGAACTAGGCGATGACTTCGGGCTTGTTTTCCTTCGCCACCAAAACTTCTGGCACGGGCAGGAATTGTGGAAAAAAATCTTCGATCAAGGAACTGCTAAGCTGGACAAGAACGGGCTACTGGTCATCACCAGCTACTTTGACAAAGAACACCATCTCGCCCTTCAGGCGCTTGAAGAGCTAGGCATGGAAGTGATCGAATCCCGCCGAACCAAAGGTTCACGTGCACTCTCTGACGCGCCGGGTAAGTCCGTGGATCGTTGGGTGGCCGTGCTGCGCAGGAAAGCGTGAATGCGAACGC
>CAZCAL010000079.1:0-14189 GCA_964496625.1 uncultured Verrucomicrobiaceae bacterium
CGTCACCGCCGCCGTCACCGCTGTTGTTCGCTCTAATTCGATTCGCCGCCATAACCTACTTATAGATCGCACTTGAGATCCTGCGCAAGTCGAACGACTGGTTTATACTGCCCCTCTAACTAAGATTCATGGAGCAAATGGCATGACGTCAACCCTGCTGGACATTCTGGGCGTTAAGCAGAACCCCAACAAACTTAAAGAAAGCGCGCTTATCATTGTGGATGCGCAGCGTGAGTATCTGGACGGCAAGGTGCCGCTGCACGGGATGAAGGAGTCGATTGCGGAGATTCGCAAGTTGCTTGACCGCGCGCGCAAAGTTGGTGCGCCTGTGTATTTCATCCGGCACAGTGCCGGCGCGGGCGCGGCGGCGTTCGATCCGAATTCGCAGTCGTTCCAGATTGTCGATGAGTTGAAGCCCGCGGACGGCGAACAGATCATCGACAAGAACTACCCGAGCAGCTTCGGCAAAACCGATTTGCATGACCGCTTGCAGAAAGCAGGATTGAATAAGTTGATCGTCACCGGCTACATGACACACGGCTGCATCAGCGCTACGGTGCGCACCGGCGCGGAACTGGGCTATGCCTGCACCGTGGTGGCAGATGCATGCGGAACGCGCGACCTGCCCGCCGCCGATGGCACCATTGTCAAAGCGCAGCAAATACACAATGCGGAAATCGCTGCATTGAAGGACATCTTTGCCACCATCGTTCCGTCCGGCGAGAACATCGCGGACAGCTGACGCAGGTGCCGTGTGGGCGGGCATTACGAGCGAGCATCGGTCTTATACGATCAAGGCAATTACGAAGGCGCCTTGAAAGAGTATCAACTGGCGCTCGCGGATGATCCGAATTGCGCTCGCACGCACGCCATGATTGCCTGCTGCTACGAGCAGCTTTCCAAAGCGCACGACGCGCTGCAGTTTGCGAAGAAAGCCGTCGCGCTCGATCCGGAATATTCGCCGCAAGTGTCGATTGAAGAATCGCAAGTGATGGTGGAGGACGCCATAGCCGTATTGGGCAAGGACTATACCGACCGAATCATGCAAGCCTATCCGGAGCGTTGGATCGATTTTGCGCAGAACATCGGCAAATCAACAGGCGGATTCTGCACCAGCCCATATGGCACGCACCCTTACATCCTGATGTCATGGGCGAACCAACTTTCGGACGTCTATACGCTGATCCATGAATTGGGCCATGCCTTCACCATGCGTCACTACGGCGACCGCCGGGTTGCCATTGTGCTCTATGCATTTGGTGGGCTGGCGATCCCGAGCGTTCGGCGTTCCCGCACGGAAGACATCATCGTTTCAGCCGCCGGCCCGATGGGCCAGATTGCGGTCGGTCTATTGGTCTACTACGCAACTAGGTCCCTTGATCTGCCCAGCTGGCACATCGCTCTATTCCTCAAATCGTTCTTTTGGATCTCCGTTTTTTGGGGCATTTTCAATTTGGTGCCCATCGTGCCACTGGACGGAGGCCACATTTTGGACGGCTTCCTGGGACCATTCCGCCGCCGCATCACGCTCACCGTCAGCCTCGCTTGCGCCATTTTGGTCGGCATTTGGTTCTTCCAAACGACCCATTCCATCTTTAACCTCATGCTCTTCGGCATGTTAGCTTACAACAACTGGCAAGAACTCAGCGGTCGCGGACAGTTCAATTGGATGAACATGCGCTGACTCAACCCTCAAAAAAACATCATGACCCCTGGACTTGAAGATCTTTTCACCGTCCTACGCTTTCCCAGCGTCTCCACGGACTCCACTCATCGCACTGATGTGCGGGCCTGCGCAGAGTGGCTCCAACAAAAACTCACCGCCATCGGGCTCCCAGCGGCATTGCACGAGACTCCGGGACACCCAGTCGTGCTCGCCCGCAATGTGCACCTTCCAGACCGCCGCACCGTCCTCCTCTATGGCCACTACGACGTGCAACCAGCCACTCCACTGAATGAGTGGCGCAGCCCAGCCTTTGAACCCACTATCCGAGATGGCCGCATCTACTGCCGAGGTGCGACAGACAATAAGGGACAGCTCATGGCACATGTGCAGGGGCTTCAGACAACCCTGGAAAAAGACGGTGATCTGCCGGTGAACCTCATCGTCCTATTTGAAGGTGAAGAAGAGATTGGATCACCTAATCTTGCCCCGTTTTTAGAAGCCCACAAAGACGAATTGCGCTGCGATGTCGTTGCCATTTCAGATACTGGCATGGTCGGCCCTGGCATTGGCACGTTCACCTATGGGCTTCGTGGCATCGCCTGCCTAGAGGCTAAACTCCATGGTCCATCCATTGATTTGCACTCAGGAATCTTCGGTGGAGCGATCGCCAACCCGGCGCTGATGATCGCACGACTCGCCGCGACCCTCCACGACGCTCAAGGACGCGTCGCGGTGCCTGGATTTTACGATGCCGTGAAGCCCCTCGAAGAGTGGGAGCGGCAGGCCTGGGCAGAATTGGGGGATCGCGATGAGGAAACACTCAGGCTCACTGGCTCCCCTGCTCTTTTTGGTGAACCCGGTTACACCACGACGGAACGGTGCTGGGCACGCCCCACCATTGAGGTGAATGGCATCGGTGGCGGCTATCAGGGCGAAGGCTCAAAAACGGTGATCCCGCGCGAAGCAATGCTGAAGCTGTCCTGTCGGCTCGTCCCCGATCAAACACCTGAAGCCATCCAGAACCTTGTCGCGGCACACTTGGAAAGGAACCTTCCTCCAGGCGTGCGGTTGGAAATCTCACGCGGACACTCCGGCAATGCCTATGTGATGGACCCTCACAGTCCACTGGGTGCAGCGGCCCAGCGGGCATTGACCCGCACCTTCGGAGGCAAAATAGCGCTCATTCGCGAAGGCGGCAGCATTCCCATCGTGCAGGCTTTCAAGGCAGTCCTGGGAGTCGATACCTTGCTGCTAGGCCTTGCGCTCGGGGACTGCCAGGCGCACGCGCCGAATGAAAACTTTCCCATCGATAACTTCATCGCCGGAGTGAAGCTGAATCAATACCTCTTGGAAGAACTGGCCTGATGAAACGAGGGTGCCTCATCGCTCTGATGGCCGTGGTAGTTGCTCACGCGGGCGAGAGCCCCCAAGAATTGCGGGCCTATCTCGGAAGCACGCCCGTTTTGGACGGCGTCATCAGCCCAGAGGAATGGAGCGATGCTACCGAAATCAAGGGCACCAAAGGATGGGCCGCCCAGTTTAGCCCCACCACAGATGCCAGCGACCTTTCCCTTCACGGCTGGGTCAAACACGACCAAGAGCGGCTGTGGTTTGCCTTTGATGTCACCGACGATGTCCTCTACGGCATCGATATCCCACGCTGGTTACCAGAAAAGAATCCGCTGGCCCATGAACTCACTCAGCAAGGCTGGCCATGGTTTGGGGATGAGATGGAGGTCCTGATCAATGCCACCGATAAATGGCAAGGTGATGAAGTGGCAGCAGGCGATGGAACCTCCTGGCAGATGGTCTGCAATCTAACCAAGAGTCACCTGCACGGGGTCGGCATCGGAGGGCTGATGGAAGGCGAACCGCGTGTGAAAGATGGAGCATGGCAGACCTATCGCACTTGGATTGACTCAAGCGCTATGCAAGCGGTGACGAAACCCAAGAAGGAGGGCAAAGGCTACATCATCGAGTGGAGCATCGCCTTCAATCCCTGCCTCGAAGTGGCACCCGGCACTTATTATCGCGCCAGCGATCAGGCCACGAGGATGGGCCTCAACATCGCCATCGGAGACCTCGATGACAAAGCAAAGGGCGCAGGCAACTTCGGCAATTTTCACCATGAAGACTGGTGGGCAGGTCACAAGAATTCCCGGACGCAGATCAAAGATTGGGGCAGCTTGATTCTCTTACCGGACAAGCGCCCGCAGTGAATTTTCATACGGCTGCGCAACTCTTGGAGGGCGGGTGTGTTTCACCCTTCGCAATCCCCCAAACCCAATACCAAACGGAATGAAAACCAAACAAGCATTCATCTATGGCCTCGGTCTTGCCTGCGCAACCGTGATCACCACCCATGCGCAGGAAGGTCAGCGTCCCCCAGGGGGCGACGGTGCCAGCCGCATCGCGGAGTTCATGAAAAAAGCCGATACCAACGGCGACGGCAAAGTGAGCAAAGAAGAATTCGTCAAGAGCCAAGCCACCGAACTGGAAGAGCGATTCAGCCGTGTCGACGGCAACGCCGATGGCTTCGTCGACGCAGCAGAAATCGGTCAAATCCGCGAGAAGATGGGTGCCGGCCGCACTCGCGGCGAAGGCGACCGAGGTGGCTTTGGTCGCCAAGGTCAAGGCAGCGGTGAAGGCGGCTTCCGCCGTCCACCCGAAGGCAATGGCCCACCTCCTGAAGGAAAACGCCCAGAAGGCGACCGTCCTGAGGGCGACCGTCCAGCAGGCCCACCTCCAGGTGAAGGTGGTGAAGGTGGACGTCGCGGCTTTGGTGGTCCTGGCGGCCCTGGTGGCCCCGGCGGCCCTGGCGGCCCTGGCGGCATGGCTGGGGAAGAGATCTTCAAAAAGATGGATGGCAACAGCGATGGCAGTGTTGATAAAGAAGAATACACCGCCTTCGCCCGTCAGGAAATTGAGGGGCGCTTTACCCGCATGGATCAGAACAGCGACGGGAAGGTAACCCAGGAAGAATTCATGCAGGGCATGAATAAACTGCGCGAGATGATGCGCGGCGGCCAAGGTGGAATGCCCAGCGGTCAAGGAGGCCCAGGCGGCTTCCGTCGTCCTGGTGGTCAAGGCCAAGGCCAAGGTGAAGGCGGTTTCCGCCGTCCCCCAGGTCAAGGTGGCCCAGGCGCTGACGGCGGTGCCGGACGCCCCCGCCCACCCGTAGAAGGTGAAGGCAAGCCAGAAGGTAAACCGGAAGGCGCGCCACCCCCTCCAGCAGAAAACAAATAAGCCTGCTGAACGAGCAATCACAAAAACGGAAGGTGCGATCCACCTTCCGTTTTTTTTGCATAAGCAGCAGTACTCAGCCGTCCGGCGTTCGGGATTTTGAAGAGTGACTCAACTACGCGATGATCTCGCGAATCGGCTTACCGAATTCGATTTCCAATCGCTTGCGTCCAGCCACCTCCAGACGGTGGGAGTTCAGACCAAGCTGGTGCAGCAGGGTTGCGTGCACATCCGTCACATAGTGCGGATCCTCCACCGCATGGAATCCTAGCTCATCCGTCGAGCCGTGCACCACGCCGCCCTTGATTCCTCCTCCGGCCATCCAAACGCTGAACCCATAAGGATGATGATCGCGCCCGTCCGTGCCCTGACTTCCGGGCGTCCGGCCAAACTCAGTGGCGAAGACCACAATCGTCTCATCCAGCAGTCCACGCTGCTTTAAATCCGCCAATAGCCCCGCGATCGGTTTATCGACCTGCATAGCCAGCTTCGAATGATTGTCGCGTAACTTGGAATGGCTATCCCAAGCACCCGCCGCCCCATCTCCATGCATGATCTGGATAAATCGCACCCCTCGCTCAGTGAATCGTCGCGCAGCCAGCAATTGCTGCCCGAAGGGACGGGTCACTTCCTGATCCAGTCCGTAGAGCTTCTTCGTGGTCTCACTTTCTTTGTCAAAATTCACGGCCTCAGGAACCTCTCTCTGCATGTGAAAGGCCAGTTCATACGATTTGATGCGGGCCTTTAAGACGGGGTCATCGGGATAGCGAAGTGCACTCAGATGGTTCAGTTTCCCTGCCAAATCAAATCTGGCCCCCTGCTGGCCGGGAGTCATCGGCACCTCCGGCCGCGCAAAAGCCAATGGGTTTTGCGGGTCGATCTTGAGGTTCACCGCATCATAGGCAGGCCCGAGATAGTGCCCGTCCCGAGTATCGAAAAACCTTGGTCCGATATTGATGAATTGCGGTAAATTGTCATTCAGAGTTCCGAGCCCATAATTCACCCAGGCTCCAATCGTTGGAAATCGGCCGTCCAACATGTGCCGCCCAGAGTGAAACTGCACCTGCGCGCCGTGATTGTTGTCTGTCGTCCACATGCTGCGAATGATCGCCAGTTTATCCACGTGATCGCGTAAATGCGGAAACCAATCGCTGATCTCAATTCCACTTTGTCCCGCTGGGCGATGCCCAATCTGCAATGGATAAATCTGATTCCGCAGCTTTCCATTGGCATCATTGACGACCACGACGCGCACCTTTTTCAAGCGCTCAGGGTCCTGAACGCTAGCAAACGGGGTCTCGTCATAGGTCTTGCCGGCATACTTATTCAGCAGCGGCTTGGGATCAAAGCTCTCCATGTGACTAACACCGCCACGCATGAACAGCCAAATCACACTCTTCGCCTTTGGCGCAAAGTGCGGCTTGCCGTCAGGGATCATTGGCAACGAGATCGGCTCCGCCCGCAAATCCCGTTGCAAGATCCCTTGGAGCGCCACGCCAGCAAACCCCATACCGAAATCGGTGATGAAGGTGCGGCGAGTTAAAGCGGAATGAATCACGCAGAACCAAACGTCCATTGCAGCACCGGACTTCCAACCCGTCGAAGAAGAATCAGAACGAGCGCGCGGACCTCCGAATCCGCAGGACAACGACGCCTCTCCCGAGATGGCACTCGGAAGGCCCTACCCCCCTTGGACCTTCGGAGGAAAAGACGCCTTAACCACCTGCGACGTCCGTTTGCCTCGTCGTGCGTTGCGGACTTGGAGGTCGGCGCGACGGGGTGCTGCACGCTCGCGGAGACACAAAAAACGCGAGGTGGCTAACACCTCGCGTCTCGTGATTTTGTCCGTTAGACAGGGAGACTATTCTTCAGTCTCTTTCTTTTTGCGAGTCGCGCGCTTCTTGGCAGGAGCAGGCTCGGCGGCAGCTTCTGGAGCAGCGGTGACCACTTCAACTTGGGCTTCAGGAACGAAAGCGTCAACCCACTCGATGAAGGCCATCGGGGCGGAATCGCTGGCGCGCTGGCCAAGCTTGGTGATGCGGGTGTAACCTCCGTTGCGATCCTTGGATGCGACGGCGATTTCTTCGAAGAGTTTCTTGACGATGGATTGCTGGTGCAGAGCGGCAACGGCCTGACGGCGGGCGTGGAGGTCTCCACGCTTACCAAGGGTGACCATTTTCTCTGCAAGCGGGCGAAGCGCTTTGGCCTTCGTCAGCGTGGTGCGGATGCGGCGATGCTCCACAAGGCTGCAAACCATATTGGAAAGCATGGCCTTGCGGTGGGAGGCGTCGCGCTGAAGTTTATACGATGTTCTACGGTGTCTCATGGGATTGAAATCAGGTTTCGGGGGTTCCTCTCAGTCGGATACTATTCGTCGTCGTCATCATCCACATCAGGGAGATGGGAGTCCACGAGCTTGGAGAAATCCATCGCGTCAGCTTCATCATCGTCATCGATCATGGAGCTACGAGCAAGCAGTGAGCTGCCGCCAGCGCTTGCCTCAAGCAGCGAAGAATCCAGCTTCATACCAAGAGACAGACCAAGCTCGGCGAGCTTTTCTTTGATCTCGGTGAGGGACTTCTTGCCGAAGTTGCGGTAGCGCAGCATTTCTGCCTCGGTCTTCATCGCGAGTTGACCGACGCTTGTGATGTTGGCGTTGTTCAGGCAGTTCGCCGCACGGACGGAGAGTTCGATCTCGTTGACGCTCATGTTGAGCAACTTGCGCAACTCTGAGTTTTCTTCGGACTGAGCTTCTGGTGCTGCTTCGAATTCCACTGCACTGTCGTCATAATTGACGAACACGTCGAGATGGTGACGAAGAATGGCTGCGGACTGAAGAAGGGCGTCGCTCGGGGCGATGCGGCCGTCGGTCCAGATGTCCAAGACCAGCTTGTCGTAATCGGTGTTTTGACCAACGCGGGTGTTTTCCACGCCGTACTTCACGCGAGTGACTGGGGAGTAGATGGAGTCCATCGGAATGACGCCGATGGGGGTGTCTGGACGCTTGTTTTCTTCCCAAGTGGAGAAACCACGACCAACGCGCACTTCGAACTCGCACTCAAACTTGGTTTTGCGGTCCAGGGTGCAGATGATCTGATCGCGGTTGATTACTTCGTAGTGGTTGTCTTCCTTGATGTCACCAGCGGACACGACGCCTTCTTTATCGACGCTGATGGAAAGGAGACGAGGCTCTTTGCCATCGCTATGGTGGCGGAAGCGCACCTTTTTGAAGTTCAAGATGATCTGGACGACGTCTTCGACCACGCCAGGAAGGGTGGAAAATTCGTGCTCTGCACCGCGGATCTTCACGGAAGTGATGGAGGCACCTTCCAGGGAGGAAAGGAGCACACGGCGCAAGGAGTTACCAATGGTGTGACCGTAGCCACGGTCAAAGGGTTCTGCCACGAACTGGGCGTAGGTATCAGTGGCGGTGGCCTCGTTTCTGACGAGGCGGCTGGGCATTTCGAAGCGTGCTAGACGTGCTGACATGTGTATTATGGGGATTGCCGGGTTACCTCTGGGGCGAGTTTCCCGCTGCACCGTTGAAGGAGACAGCAGGCCCAGAGACCAACGGCTGTTGATCATCTCGCAGGGGGGCGGAGATTATGTCGATGCACCGACAGGATGCAAGCGGGAAAAGCGCGATTTTCTGGGCAATGGCAGCGTCAGCGCTGCCTTTGGCCTGTGGCAGCGCCCTCGCGGCTCACTTTCCTGCCGGTTCCACCTGCTCATAACCCATCAGATAGGCCACGAGGTGCTTCACCTGCTCCTCACCGAGCGCGGGAAAAAGCCCTTCTGGCATCAACGAGACAGGAAGTTGCTGCTGCTCTGCAATTTGGCTCAATTCGACGTTCAGCCTCTCCGTCAGGGTCTGAATCGTCACCGAGCGGTCCGTTTTGGCTGGCACCACCCCGCTAAGCACCCGACCATCCTTGAGCTTGAACACGCTCATCCGGTAATCCACCGGCACGATTGCATTCGGGTCCAGGATATTTTCCAGCAGGTAATTGAGGTTGTGACGGTCGCTCCCGGTCAACTCGGGGGCCACAGCGCCCCCGGCACCATAGAGCTTGTGACAGGCGGCACAGATGGAATTGAAGACGGCCCGGCCTTTTGATTTGTCTGCTTTGGCCAGAACTTCCGGAGTCAAAATGGACCGCCAATGCTCGAGTTCTGCCTTCTTCTCAGCAGGAGACTCCCGTACCTCACCCCAAACCTCAGTCAGTTTTTTGACCAATCCTTCATTGCCGAGGGATCGGATCTGGCGGGCGTGGAAGGGCGTCAGGGCGGCGCGGGGCACATTCCCGGCGGCAATTGCATCCAGCAAAACTTCGGCGTAAGCGGGGCGAGACACCAGTGTGGCCACGGTAGCGGCCTGCTGCTCCTCACTGCGCACTGGCCAAGCGTTTGTGAGCGCTTTCGGGATCGATGGATCGTCATACGCGGCCAAAGCGCTACGGGCGACGGTGCCGAGAATCTTGTCATTGATCAGCTTGCGGATAACCAGCATCAGCTCCGGCTTTGCCTGGCGGGTCACACTGGCAAATGCATTGCGACGCGCATTGGCGTCGCCGTCCGCGTTCTCGATGATCGCGATCAACTCCTCAACGGCTCGTCCGCTGCCAAAGACGACAGACAACTGGCGCAACAGTTCAGAGGCCTTTCCAGCGCTCCCGACAGCCTTTTCCAGGTCGTCCCAGCGTGCAGGCTTTTTTGCGCTGCTAAATCCTTCAAGCCCAGCAACGAGTCCCGAGAGGACATCCTCACGCAACTCAGGCTTTTCCAAAATCAGCGAGACAAGCCCATCCACCGCAGCGGGTTGGCGCTCAATTTCTTCAGCCAATCGACGTGACACCAACCGACGGACGGTGTCCATCTTTGCTGCTGAAATCAATTCCAGCGCCTTCTCCGGTGCCGCCGGCACTGCTGCCTCAATCCCATACCAAATCATCAGCGGCTGCTGGTGATCCGTCGCGTCTTCGGCGTGTTGGGCCAGCGCAAGCGCGATGGGCCAGCGCTCATCGAGAGGCCGACGCTGCATGGAGGAGGCCAGATGCAGACGCACCAGCCCATCCTTGCTTGACGCATCCGCCAATACAGGCAGCGCTGGTTCAGTCGGCATCTGCCCGCGGTCGGCACGCACCCGTGCGACCATGCGCGACCACCAATTGTTCGTCGCGTGACTTGCCACAGCGGCATTCAGCACTGCATCGTCCAGCTGGGACAGATCCACTGGCGCTTGAGGCTTCGATTCGCCGTACACAATCTTATAAAGGCGACCGCTGGTGCGGTGGATACCATCGCTGTCATGGCACTCGCCGGAGTCGCTCCAGTCGGACACGATCACGTTTCCGTCTGGGCAGGTCAGCAGATCGAGCCCCCGGAACCACTTGTCCTTTGACTGCATGAAGTCCTTTGCGTGCTTACCCACGTAACCGCAGCCCTGCCGTTCCAGTCGATCCATGTTGATGCGATTGCCGTGCAAATTGCAGGTGAGCATGGCCCCATCGTACTCTTTGGGCCACAGCCCACCCTGGTAAATCAGCAGTCCAACATGGGCGTGCCCGCCGCCCAGTTCCTGCGTTTTGCTACTGACTCCCGTGCGGATATCGCTCCATTTTTCGGCACCAGCGTCCCAATGGAAGTGGTCTGCGGTTTGCTCGATGATCTCATAAACATACGGGTTCAAGTGGGAGCCAAACATACGCCGGTAGTAGGCCCCAGGAATGCCATGCCAGAGGTGACCGATCACGGTATTGATCCAGAAAAGCTCCCCTTCTGCATTCCAGTCATGCCCCCATGAATTGGTGCCGCCATGGCAGACCACTTCAAAGATCTTTTTTGTGGGGTGATACCGCCAGATGGCGCAATTCAGCTTCGTCCGCTTTTCCAACTGCGTCCCTGGCGCACCCACGGAAGAGGTATCGGTAATGCCGTGTCGCCCGTAAAGCCAACCATCAGGCCCCCACCGCAGGCCATTCACAATGTTGTGTCCGATGGTCTTCACATTGAAGCCGTCCAGCAACACCTCGGGCTCACTATCGGGCACATCGTCACCGTTTTTGTCTGGGATGTAACTCAGCGTCCCTGCATTCAAGATCCACACACCGCCGTAGCCTGTCTCCACACTGGTCAGGTAGCTGCCTTTGTCCCAGAAGACCTTGCGTCCGTCCGCCTTACCGTCGCCGTCTTTGTCTTCGAGCACGATGATGCGGTCATGCATCTCCGTATTCCAGCGGCTGGGATTCTCTGCATAGGTGTAGTTCTCCGCCACCCAGAGACGCGATTTTGCATCCCAGGCCATGCCGATGGGCTGCTGCACTTCCGGCTCAGACGCAAAAACTTGGCACTTGAAGCCCGCTGGTAATTCCATCGTCTTCGCGACCTCCTCCGCAGGCATTGGTGCCCCTTTTTCGGTGTTGAATGGTGCCGGAAAGTCTTCGGCAAAAGCGCCAACCAGGGGCAAGCAGAGGAGTAGATAAAAAGTTCGCATCACAGGATGAAACCAAACGCGCTTTCCTCGGGGAGCTTTCAGCTAGGCACGAATCCACTTTCCAGGTGCACCCCTGGATTCGCGTGCGTATGTCTTGCCGACATGATTGACGGCGACTCACTGATTCTTGGCATTGACCTTGGCACAACCAATTCCCTCGTCGGTGTGGTTGACAGTGGTTTACCCATCCTTTTGGCGGATGAGCACGGTTCCCGTAGCACCCCCTCCTCAGTCTATTTTCCCGAATCCGGCAGCCCCCCAGCGATCGGGGCGGCTGCGTTGCGTCAGCGTGCCATCGACCCTCGGCGAACGGTCATGTCCGTGAAACGCTTGATCGGGCGCAGGCCTGGCGAGGGAGACTGGAAGCCACCTTACCGACTCGCAGAACTGGGCAGCAGCCCCATTGAGGTATCCGCGCAAATCTTGTCCCACCTCCGCCGCATTGCCGAACGCGCCATGGAGACGGAAATCAAACGCGCCGTGATCACGGTGCCAGCCTATTTCAATGACGCCCAGCGGGCTGCGACCAAACGGGCGGGCGAGCTCGCTGGACTGACCGTCGAGCGCATTCTCGCCGAGCCCACTGCTGCTGCGCTGGCCTATGGATTGGACCGCATCGACGAACGAAAAAAAGTCGCCGTCTTTGATTTGGGAGGCGGGACCTTTGACCTGTCCATCCTCGAAATGCGCGACGGTGTGTTCCAGGTTCTCTCAACGGCTGGCGACACTGAACTCGGCGGCGATGACCTTGATCGACTTTTGGCGGAGTGGGTCTGGACGCAATTTGATGCGGGTGGACGCAGCAGTTTCCACGAGGTTTCAGCCATTTCCCGGGCGCGACTCCTCGAAGCGGCAGAGGAGGCCAAAAAGAGGCTCTCCAGCGCCGAATCACACACCATCGAACTACCCTTTTTTGACGGGCAGCGAAGCCTTAATCAAGTCATCAGCCGGTCGGATTTGGAAAAAATCGCGCGCCCCTGGGCGGAAAAGACTCGAGCCTTTTGCCTCCGTGCCCTCGCCGACGCAAAGCTGACCGCAGCGGACTTGGATGAAGTTATTCTCGTCGGCGGCAGCACGCGCACTCCCGTCGTGCGGCAGGTCGTGGCTGAGATCTTTGGCCGCGAGCCGAACACTTCCCAGAATCCAGACGAAGCCGTGGGCCTTGGCGCTGTCATCCAGGCGGGCATGATTTCCGGCAGTTTGCGGCAGGTGCTGCTGCTCGACGTCACTCCCCTATCCCTCGGCATCGAGACCTTCGGCGGCCTGATGAACGTCATCATCCCGCGCAATACCACCCTGCCCTGCAAAGCGGGCGAGATGTTTACAAATGCCGTCGCTGGCCAGGACTCAATGCTGATCCGGGTGCTTCAAGGCGAACGGGAACTCGCCAAAGACAACTGGGAACTCGGCCAAGTGGCAGTGCCGTTTACCTCCGGGGCAAAGGGGTCAGCACGCGTCGGTGTCCAATTTTCCATTGATGCAAACGGCATCCTCCAGGTCCTCGCGCGCGATACCGCCACGCAAACCGATACGATTTTGGAAATCCAAGGTACTGCCGTCGATGTGGACGATGAGCGTGTCGAAAAGATGATCTCAGAGTCGGTCGATTACGCCTTTGACGACATGAATGAGCGTATCTGGACCGAGGCGAGACTCAAGGCGGAGGAGTTGCTGCCCGCCGTCGATGCCGGTCTATCCCAGGCGGGAGACGCCTTGGCGGCACCTGATCGCGAGAAAATTGTCGCTGCGGCTCAAAACCTACGTGCCGTACTCGCTGGCGAAGACCACAGCGCGCGCCTCCTCAAGGAGGCAACACAATTGCTGGATGATGCCACCCAATCGCTCGCCGTCATTTTGGTGGAACAGGCCATGGAGGCCTCGCTAGCCCGGCGCGGACTGGTGTAGCAATCAGATCAGGCCTGTCGCTTCATGCCACCGCGGGAAGCGATCTGTGCGAAAGCGCGGGACAAGGCATCATTGAGTTCGTCAATCGTTGCCTTTTCCAAGGCGGGATCGACGCTGTCGCTTGAGGCGGTAGCTTGAATGAGAACTGATTCGGCGGATTCCACTTTCGCTTTTATGACTTCGGGTTCTGCGACAGCGACGCCACCTGCCTCAGAATGATCCCAGCTCCAATTCGGGGCAGGCGCATTTTCGAACAAGGAACTCGTGCTGAAGGGAGCAGCCTCCACTTCGACCTCAGTCGATGAACCAAAAAGAGCCTCCAGCGGTAGCGTCTGCGCGGATGCTGCATAAGCAGGAATCGCTTCACCCACTGTGGGGACATCAATAACCGGCGGTGCCTGATGGAAGGGCGCTTCATTCTCCATCGGCTGATCCACCAAAACGGAAACGGCTTGTCGCATCTCCTGCAATTGCACCATTTGATATTCCAATTGGCGAACCAAGAAATCGCGTGCCTGGACGAGAGCCTCCATAGCAGCATCCAACCGCATCGCGATTGACTCGAGAATGGGCCGTTGTGAGGTGGGTGGGGTGGAAATTGTGCTCATGGAATAGATTTGGGCCGGAGGACCAGGTGGCTCTAATTTTCAGAGTTTAATATGGTTTTTATGGTTTATCAATAAAATAAGGGTAATGGCCATAAATATTTTAAATTATCAACATTCAACCTCGGTCTGTGAGCAGCCCCAGGGCACCTCCCCTCGGCGCCATAGCCTCCATCGGGAAAATGGTTCGTCTTCCAGGCGTCGGACAAAATGTATGGAGGGGCAAACTGCGCCCGTTTCCCTCCCTTCCCTCCCATGAAAAAGCTACTTGCAGTCC
>CAZCAL010000080.1:0-9686 GCA_964496625.1 uncultured Verrucomicrobiaceae bacterium
CGTCGTCAACGGAGCCTGCGGTGGTGAAGCGGAGGAGGGAGGATTCAGTGGAATCTGCAACTCCGGAGATAGGAGATGGGAGATGGGAGATGGGGTTTGACATAAGAATGCGTTAAAGACGGCGTTGTTCGGTGGAGCGCAGGAGGCCTGTGATTATTTTGCCAAGGTGAATTGAACGTTGGCGGATTTCCAGGAATGCGGCGGAGTATTGGTGATAGAAGTCTTCTCCCGCGTAAGTCATCGAGCGAACCTCGCCATTCGAGGCGCGTGCGTAGTCATAAAATCTTCTCTTTTCGAGGATGGCGATTCTCTCAAATCCCTCCGCTAGGTTGTTCATCACAGAAAGTCCTGACCGACGGAATTGGCTCTTGAATTCGAAGTCCGATTTGAAGGCGATTTCACGCGTTAACATACACACCTCATAGTTCTGAATTCGTGCCAACTGCCAAGCATCAAGATCTTCAAAACGTTCAATTCGGTTGGCCATGATCCGCCGTGTTTGGTACCCATCTTCTATCTCCGATCTCCCATCTCCGGCTTAGAAATACCCTTCTTTCTTCCGGTCCTCCATCGCGGTTTCGCTGCGTTTGTCGTCAGCGCGGGTTCCGCGTTCGGTCTGGCGGGCGGCGGCGACCTCGGCGATGACTTCATCCAGGTTACTGGCAGTGGATTCAACTGCCCCGGTGCAGGTTGCATCTCCGACGGTGCGGAAGCGAATGGTCATCTCCTTCACTCTTTCTTTTTCTTCGTCGAGCAAAGGAATAAAGCCCGTTTCCGTATCGAGGAGCTGTCCATGGCGGTCAATGATCTTGCGCTGGTGGCTGAAGTAGAGGCTTGGCAGGGGGATGTTCTCCTGCTTGATGTATTGCCAGATGTCCATCTCCGTCCAGTTGCTGAGTGGGAAGACACGGAAGTGCTCGCCGAAGTGCTTGCGACCATTGAAGATGTTCCACAGTTCGGGGCGCTGGTTTTTCGGATCCCACTGGCCAAACTCATCGCGATGACTGAAGAAGCGCTCTTTGGCCCGCGCCTTTTCTTCATCGCGCCGACCTCCGCCGAGGCAGGCATCAAACTGGTGCTCTTCGATGGTGTCCAGCAGGGTGACGGTTTGCAATTTGTTGCGGCTTGCGTTGTGGCCTTTCTCTTCTTGGACGCGACCTTCGTCGATGGATTTTTGAACGCTACCCACGGTGAGGTTGGCACCAATTTCCTTCACAAACCAATCGCGATACTGCATCGCTTCAGGAAAGTTGTGCCCAGTATCGACATGCAGCAGCGCAAAGGGTAGCTTCGCCGGATAGAAGGCTTTTCGCGCTAGCCAGGCCATGACGATCGAATCTTTGCCACCGGAGAAAAGTAGCGCTGGCTTCTGAAATTGAGCGGCTGTTTCCCGGAGGACGTAAATGGCCTCTGACTCTAAAAATTGGAGGTGGGTGATGGGGATAGACATCGGATTGAAGAGCAAAAACGGTTGAGGCGATTATTTGTCAGTCACCAACTTCGCATGCAGTCCGCACTCATGCTTTTCGTCTCCTTTAGCAGGATCATAGTAGGTGCGCTCGTTGGGCAGACTGAACTTTGTGAGGTAAGCCTCTAGCTCTGGGGTGGTCCAGTCGAGAATCGGATTGACCTTCAAGCACTGGAACTTTTCGTCCCACATGACGGGCTTCAGAGAGGCTGCTCGTTGTGGGTTTTGCTCGCGGCGCAAGGCCGTGAGCCACACCTTTGGTGCTAGTTCGCTCATCCCTCGCTCAAAGGGTTCAAGCTTCATGATGCGGCTGAAGGATTCCACGCGCTCCACTTCGTCTGGCATCGGCAGCGTGCCGCCATTCAAGGCGAGCCAATGAGCACAAGTCTGTTGGGGAACGAAAGGGAGGATATTCAGCTTCAATTGATCGCGGCAAGCTTCGGCGAAGACATAAGTCTCAGGCAGATTGGCACCGTGATCCACCCATAAGACACGGATATCAGGCTGGATGGCCGCTGCCATGTGCAGGATCACCGCCTCGTAGGGCCGGAAGTTGGTCGTAACCACTGCGCCACCTGGAATGTGGGCGATGGCCCAGGCGGTGAGCTGCTCAGGAGATAGTCCTTCGGTTTGGTTTTGGAGGTCGGAAAGCTGGTCGGCTGACATGGCGAAAACCATTCACCTGATTTTCGATATGTAAAGTCGAGAATTGATTTTTGGACTCCAAGGGAAAAAAAACGGGTGTCGCCCGTTAGAGCGAAACCCGATCATTGGAAAAAGGGGATTCGGCTGCGTTTTTGTGTCGGGCAAGTTTAGGGGATGCCCACCCAGACCTGACCGCTGAGGATGTCAGAGTTTGCCAATGTTGTCGCCGGGGAGGTTGTAGGATTCGGCATTCCGGGGAGAAGGAACCAGCCCCATCCGCGGTGCGTGTGCTGGAGCAGGATGCCGTAGAAAGTGACGCTGCGGGTCACAGGTGTAGCACTGCCGGACGGATTGGGATCTGTTAGGCGGAAGGTGCCGCGAAAGGTGCCAGTGGAGGAGCTGACCGTCAGTGTTACCTTGCAAGGGTTTGACGTTGGATCAAATTTGGCAGCGTTTGCAGCGGTGAGCTGAAAGGTCTGTAGCAGGCTCGTCTTTTGCGCCGCAGTGGCCAGACCGCCCTCCATGAACTCGATCTTAGCATTGGCCGCTGTGTCAGCGACATTGAGAACGTTCGTCCCACGCGGTGGGGCGATCCATTTGCTGCCGTCACTGGTCAGAGCGATCAGCGCAAAACCCGTTTTGTAGGTCCGGTCACGTGTACTCGAAGGTCCGGTCTTTTGCCAATCTAGGCCAGAACTGACGACCCGGTTGCCGCTATAATCCGGCGCGGTTCCACCGACCGTGATGCGTTGCGCGCCGTTGATGGAGCCGTGGTTCACATAGAGTGCGGTGTGGATGGGGAATCTTCCGTCCGACCACAGTGCCGTGGAAAAAGAGATCGTCCCGCCATCGCTGGTCTTCCCGACCGCTCTGACTGCGCCCGAGGTGCTCACAGTCAGTTGCGTCCACCCCAGCCCTTGGGGCACGGCGGCATTACCGATTGAACCAGTGGGGATGTCGATGGCGGCGTTGTATTTGCCAGCATACTGGGCGGCAGGATTGAGGCGTGCATTCCAGGTGTTCCGCGCGGCGTTGATCGCTGCCGTTGTCGCGTCCGCCCCGACTGTTCCCGTCAGAGTGTTGGAAGTGACATCAAAGGTAAGATGCAGTGTTAGTGTAGAGAGGCCTCTGCGCAGGACGGTCACGACGGCAGTTGGATTGCCGGAAAGGGGGGAGACCAGCCGACCACGGTAGGAGTAGGTCGTGGCACCAAGCTTCATTCTCCCACTAAAGCTGCCGGTCTTAGCCACTGCAGCGGTGATGGTCCCTCCCATGCTTGCGTTGAGAGTGGCGCTCCGTTCGAGGTAGCCTCCAAAAGTCCCCAGGGCGTTATCGGGAAGGGCTGCGATGGTCAGGGTGAATGGCTGGGTCGAGCTATTGCCCGCAGCATTGCGGGCCGTAACCTTGACGTTGAAGGTTCCGCTCACATTCGGGATGCCGGAGATCAGCCCGGTGGTTTTGTTATAGGTCAGGCCAGAAGGAAGGCCGGAGATGGCGAAACTTGTGGGTGAGTTTGATGCAGCAGGCTGCCAGGAGAATGAGCCGCTGACGATGGCACTTGGCACTGGATCGAGAGTCACTGCTGGCTTTGCGACCACCTGCGCTTCAGCCGGATTGCAGGTGATGGAGAGGGATTCCATTCCCACGATGCAGGTATACTGGCCTGCTTCTGCGTCGGTGGCTTTGGTGATCGTTAGCTTACTTGATGTTGCCCCCGCAACAATGGCACCGGAACTGGTTGTGCCGTCTGTGAGGTTGCCATTGTGAAACCACTGATAGGTCAAGACCGTGCCAGCGGGCGCGGATGCCGTCACTTTCAATGCAATCGTGCCGCCATAAGCTGCCTGGGTATTTGGAATTACGGGGTCTACCACCCCAAGCTTTGCTGCCTCGGACGACGTAGTGCCGTCAGATGAGGTCAGAGTTGCTTGGTAGGTTCCCGCATTTGCAATCGTGACGGACGGGATAACGTAACTCAAATTGGTCGCACCAGAAATCGGCGACTTGTTTTTGGTCCAGCGGCATGTCGGGGTGGGAACGCTTGGAGTGTTAATGTCGAAGCTGACGAAACTGCCAACTGCCACAAGCTGGTCTAGGGGTTGGAGAGTGACCGAGGGTTGAGACCCGATGCGGAATAATTCCCTCATCAGGGTAGGGTGGTTAGCGTTGAAGTACAGTCCGCCATTGACCACAACATGCTCTCCAGAATATGGGATATTGTCCGCGCTTATACTGCTTCCCGGACCGGGGCGAATTTCTGTCACGGGTGAAGAACTGACTGTTGTGCCATCTGTGGACCACCATTCGAGGCCGAAGCCATCGCGTAACAGTTTAAACAGCAACTTGTTGCCGACTACCTCAAGGGCATGTGGTCTTGGTGGGTCAAACTTGGATGCATTGTAAAACTCGTGAGCAAGTACAGTTCCTGTATCGGTGCCGTCGCTGCACCACAACTGCTCACCTCTGACCCCATCGTCTGCCACAAACCAGATCTTATTATTGAATACAACCAGTTCGTGCGGCGAACTGCTGCCGGTTCCGTTGAAGATGTCTTTGACGATTCCAGTGCCAACTGTTGTCCCATCACTTGACCAAAGTTCATAGCCCGTTGCAAGGTTGCCGCCTCTGAAAAAGAGATGTCCATTCAGCTCTACTGCCCGATCAGGTGGGGTGACACCCCCGTCGGTGTGTGAGTCAGTCACAGGCGAGGCGATGACTTCAGTGCCCCCCTCGGTCCCATCGCTGGACAGCAACGCATATCCGCTTCCGCTGGTGGTATCTTTGGCGAAGAAGCAAACGCGGTTTAGTTGCGCAAAGTTAGTGATCGACCTTGGATAGGCAAAATGATCGCTGACCTTGTCGTAGATGAGGAATGTGCCGCTCTCGGTGCCGTCGGTGCGCCATAGTTGGCTGCCGACTCCAGACTGTGTGGCGGAGAAGTACGTCACCCCGTTAAATGTCTTTGGGTTGCTGATGCGAGAATCTGTAATGCCTGGGGCAATGTCCATAAGCAGCATCGTGCCCGCGTCGGTGCCGTCGGTTACCCAGAGTTCGTCGCCCTCCACCGTTGGGTCTGCTTCACAGGCAAAGACCAATCTTCCATTGCACTCGGATAGTGCGTGCGGATTGGACGACAGAGAGCCTGGGCGCAGATTTTTGACCAAGGTTGTTGCCAGCGTGTCAATGTTGGTCATCCACAACTCACGTCCATTGACCGGGTCCTGGGCGACAAAAAACACCTTCTCACCTACTCGGGTAAATTCGTCAGGATCGCTTCCTGTGGTGCCGGGGTACACATCAGCCACCTGTTGTGTTGTGGAAGCTGTCCCCCTGCTGATCCAAGGTTCTGCGTTCGATGTGCCACCCCCTGCCGAGCCAGCAAAAAAGAGAATTCCTCCGCAATCGCTAAACCGGTAAGTTAGTGTTTCGTCCTGAGTGAGATACTTGCCGAAGCGGAGGTAGGTAGAATCGGTCAAGTTTCTCACGCTGAAGCTCTCTGCCTTGGCTGAACGGGACATCAAGATGACGGCGGCTGCCAGGATGACGGCGAGAAGAATATGGTGGCGACTCATCGAGGCAGTGATTGATTTGGTGCAGGTCATCGGCAGGGAGCGAAGGTGGCTTAGGTGTATGGGTGAATACCGGATTTTGTTGGGCTTGTGACAGCGGAAGTGAATCTTTTCAATGATTTGAGATGGGAGGCGGTGTGCACCAATGCAAGAAGATGAACAGGGGTAGCTTTTCCGGAAGGGGGCTGAATTCTGACCAATCCCCTGCGTATTCGGGCTGGTCGAGTGCGATTTGCCGATCACCTCGCTGTTTCACTTCGCCCGCGCCGCTGTTCATAGAGCCAGCGCAAATTTTCGATGAGCTCTGGGGTATAGTTACCCTTATTGTCGAAGAGTCCTTGGCCAGCGCTGGGACCGCTCCAGGCGCGGATGTAGGAAAAGAGGTCGTCAGCGTTGGCGTGTGGTGAGGTCATCTCCACCATGAGCTGCTGCACAGTGTCTCTGACGCGTGCTAGTTGTTCGGGAGAAGGGGGCTGAGCAAAGCCGGATTGTAAAAAGTAGTGCTCAAACATAAGCCGGTAGAATCGTTGGACGAGATCCCGTGGTGGGGCCTTGCAGAGGCAGTAGTCTTCTGCCAGTTCCCGACCAAGATCCGACTGAAGCGTGCCGTTGAGGGACTTGAGGTAGCTTGGGTCTGCCAGGAAGCTATTGATGAACTGGCCTTCTGCGGCGTTGCGGTCATCGCCAACGAGGTGACGGTACGCCAGGGGCACAAGCGCTTGGTCGGCAGAGAGTGGACCCCAGGTTTGCGTCAGGCAGTGCAGCATGATCCGATCACAAAGATGCAATGGGCTCTTCAGGGTCACGGTTTTGGCGATTTCGATGGCTTTGGCCCAGGCTTTTTGTGCACGGCTTTCGTTGCCCTGAAGCCGGAATAGCATGCCTTTGAGCAGCCAGGCGCTTGTCTGCACCCGGTTGTCCGCGCCCGCAAGGAGTTCAGTCGATTCCATCTCTATAATAGCGGTGTGTGCATCGGCGGCCCGCGCTGCCTTGCGTGCCTGCTCCATGTGCCAGATGGTCTGCACGGTAGGCTCTTTACGCATCGTTTTCTGCCAGTTGTTGAGTCTATCCGTCAGCTTGGGCTCCATTTCTGACGGAACGATCCGACACCATTGGTCGAGGCAGTTTATGGCGGCGAGGAGAGTGTCAGGATACTTGGCGGATCGGTCTAGATTTGCGAGTCCGGCGGAGTAGAGGTCTTGACTTGCCCGGTCCCTGTGGGCGGAATGTAGGGCCAGCGCAAAACGGTTGGCCGTCTGCACTGGGTCCTTTTGCAGGAGATGATAGGCTTTGATTCCCCCCAGAATTTCGTCCACGTCCACTCGCGGCAGGGCGATCCCCATGCCTGCCGAGGCATAAGAATCTGCGACGCTGCGAAAGAACCGGGAGTCGATCTGCTTGAGCAACTCAAGAGGAGCAGGGTCTGGCAAGTGGGCGAGATATGGGGCTGCGGCGCGGAGACTATGCTTTTTGGTAACGTTGAGAATCCAAAGCTTCAGCATTGCGCGGTCCCGCCACATCGAAGGCGCAGCGGCAATCATTTTTTGCCAGATCGCGAAGGCCTCATCCAGTTTGTCTTGCCGCTGGAGGCACTCGGCGATCTTGAACTCTGCCTCGGTGCCATAGGCAGGATCTCCGCGCATGGCTTCGTAGAGCCTGAGGGCGGACGGCCAGCGTTCCTGTGCGGCCAAGAGATCCGCCTGTTGCAGTGGACTGGTGCTATCGTCGCGGCGGGTGCGGAGTTGCAGTCTGCTGATACCAACATGTGGGTCCAGTGTGATCCGGCAGGCGTTTCTCGCCTCCACAGTGCCTAACGCGAAGGGTGCAGAGCCATCGATTTGCCATCGGCCGTCGATATCCGCTTCCGCGTGGTCTTGTTCGATCCGCAGGTTGATGGATATGGTGTGATCAAGAAGACTGGGCTCGTCAATCACTATGGCGTGGGTGACGACATGGTTTTGTGTGAGGTGAAGAACAAAGTCGTCGGGCTTTGGCGGCGTCTCGCTCAGGAGTTCGCGGACGCCCCGAGCGAGCTGGCGGGCACGCTTCAATAAAAGACTCGTCAGCAGATTTCCATGGGCGATGGTCATGCTGAAATACTGAAACTCTTCCTGATTTTGCACTGTCACGGCGACCTCTAACTCCACTGGCACTGGGGCGGTTTCAGTGATGACGAAGGTTTGGGACTTAGTAGCCTGATCCAGTTGGGGAAACAGGAGATCATTGGCCACGGTCATTGGCACCCCCGGAAACAGGCCTGCTGTATTGGCAAAAGGCGGCTTTAGTTCGGCTAGGGTTTCCCACCTGCCGAGCCGCTTCTCCCGCAGATCATCCAGACGTTGAGCTTGTGCTGGAGATAGAACCCGCAGCCACTTGATGGCATCCTGCATCCATTGGAACTCTGCTTCCGCTAGGTGGCTTTGCTGCAGGGCAGACTCCACGTCACGGATGATGTCGTCATGCATCTTCTGCCGCCACTGACTACTCTGCACCGGGTCCACTTTTGTCAGGGCAGCCAGTGTCGTGTTCGCCGCAGAAAGTGTCTCTGCGGTCCATGTCCGATGCCCGATGGCATCCGCGATCGCGGCTTCGAGTTCAAAGCGGCTCTCCGTAGCCGTTTGCTTCCAGACATTCCAAAGCGAGAACGCAGCGAAGACGATGCATGCAGAGGTCACCCCAGTCAGGGCTGGCTTTTTCCGGGCCTGGCGGACGAGGTGCGTAAGACGTGAGATCGGTCGCGCGGTAACGGGCCTGTCGGCCAAATAAAACTCGAGATCTTGAGCGAGCGCTCTGCCGTCGGGATAGCGATCTTCAGGACGGTGTGACAGTGCTTTGAGGAGGATGCATTCGAGATCGCGCGGAATAGCTGGATTCAGTGCGCTGGGCCGGGCCGGTCGCACTTCATCCGTGTGACGCTGGATAATTTGTGCGTAGCTGCCAGGATGTGGGCGGACTTGGGTGAGAAGTTCGTAGAGAGTCGCCCCCAGGGCATAGACATCAGTGGCCGGCGCTATGGCCCCGCGACTGGAATCAAACTGCTCAGGTGCCATGTAGGGGCCTGTTCCCAAAGCCTCATTCGTAAGTGTCAGGCTGATCGTGTCGTCGAGCTTGGCAATGGAGAAATCCACAATCACTGGTTCGTGTGTGATGGCGCTGACGAGGATATTCGCTGGCTTGAGGTCACGGTGGACGATGCCAAGCGCATGAAACCAGCCCGCGGCATCTGCGGCCTTGGCGATAAGTTGGACGCAATCCTCCAGAGGGGAATTCTGGGCGGTGGTCCAGCGCAAGAGATCCATACCGGGGATGAATTCCGTGACCAAACAGGCCTGCGATTCTGTGATGTGGAAATCAATGACGGGGACGACGTTCGGGTGCTGCCCAGCATCGCGAACCTTCAGCAAGGTGTTCGCCTCGATCTCCATCCGGGCGAGGAGTTGTTCATCCCCGATAGCGTGGGGCGCGAGTATTTTGAGGGCGACAACCCGCCCAGTTTCAGCCTCCGTCGCGCGCCAGACCTGTCCAGTCCCGCCAGCGCCAATCTTTTCCATCACCTGAAAGCGCTGCTCCCATCCATGCAACGCCAGCCAAGTCGGCGGTTGTGCCGTGACGGGAGGAGTTTGAGATGCGTCTGGCCCAGGCATTCAGTGGAGATTTTTCCTTATCGGTATATTGTCGATGCTTATGTCTAAGTTTAGGGTGAACTCAAGCGTAATCACTTGGTGCAAACAATTTAGGAATTGCGGTTCATAAGGAACGACAACGCTCTTCTTTCCGAGCCCATGTCACGATCTGAAACACCCTCTCCATCATCGAATACTCCAGCTAGAGTCAGCCTGGTCAAGGGGACCTCCCCAAACCTTTTTCCCACGACTTCGCAGACATTGGTAAAGTCGATGCAATCAGGGGATGAGCGCCTGCGTGAGGTGTCCTTGGCGCGGTTTTGTGTCATCTATTACCCTTCCATTTATGGTTTTGCGCGGGTGATGGGGTTTACGGTCGAT
>CAZCAL010000080.1:9696-12441 GCA_964496625.1 uncultured Verrucomicrobiaceae bacterium
TGGTGGAGGAGCGATTGTTACAAAAGTACTCACCGCAAAAGAACACACGGCTCAGCTCCTGGCTCATTAAGTGCTTCAAAAACCAAGTTCTCCATCATTTGGAGGCGCAGGGTGCCAAGCGGCGGGGTGGTGGCGTCAGCTTTGTGGAGCTGGATTCTCTTTATGCTGAAGCAAGATTTCTCAATGCGACAGCTGCCGGTGGTGATCCTGCCGCTGCCTTCGATTTGACTTTGGCACAGGAGCTCTGGGTGCGGGCGCAGGCACTGCTGACGGCGAAGCACCGGGGCAGGAGGTCGGAGAAGTTGGCGGAGGCCCTGATCCCGATGATTCTCCATTCACGCTGGCCTGGACCACCAGCCCCTAGCCAGGGTGAAGTCGCGCAGCTTTGCGGAGTGACGTCCTCCACCCTGAAGGCCTTCTACCATCATACCTTGCGTCGGCAGGCGAGGACTTGCTTTGACCTTGTTGCCGCGGAGCACTGCCAAAAAATCGCGGCAGAGGAGTTGGAGCAACTCTGGGAAATCCTCAAGGCGAACGTGGCCTGTTAGGCGGTCGTTCCCGCCGCACAGCCTGGTGCTGCACCGTGCCGCAGACCCAGCCTTGTGCGACGGGAAGAGTTCACCGTGAGGTAAATCTTTGCGGGTTCGATCCTTCCCTGTGGCAAGGAACAATCTCTCCCTGAATGATTACCAGATTTTTCCCGCTATGTGACAGCTGCAGCGGAAGTTTTTTTTGTTTTTTTCGAATCTGTGGGTCCGACAGGCGGGAGACGACTCAATTCCGCTGATACACCACCTCGCGCTTATCGGTGAATTGCAGGCAGAATATGGAGACGGGTAGGCCACCATCATCGCGAAGGCTGCGCGGTTGGCCATTGAGGAGGGCACCGCTGGGGCTCGTCGCCGGGGCGATTTTGATGCTAGCAACAACTTCTGCTCCATCCACGTTGAACGCGTCACCCTTGCGGATGATGGGATGGGCCAGAGCTAAACCGGGGATCGCCTGGGGCTCCGAGGTTCCCTCAAACAAGACCAAATCCGTTCCTTTGGCTGCTGTGGCGATGCTACACAGCGCCTGGAAAGTCCCCGCATCGGAGACATCGAAGCGTTGGATGACGTTGATCGCGCCACCGCCATTTCCTGGGACAGGATCACCTTCGCGCAGCAATATGGATGCATCTCCGGTGATAGGAATGATGACCACCGCGTTGTCGTTGGTTGTTTTGACGCCCGTACCGCTGAACACGCAGCGGACCATCACCTGGCCATTACCCAGCAAGGCGAAGTTCAGGAATTGCTTGATGGTGACGCCGGATGGCAACCCTGCCAACGGGGTGCCTTTGCGGGCGACCAATTCCACCCCGGTGCCGCGATCCGACCAGAGGCCTTCGTTCGTCGATGCCGAGGTGCCGGTGCCCGTGAGAGTGGCACGGAAGAGGCATTTTGGCCCATTATTGGTCACTCCCAAAAAGGTGCCAAAGGTGCCGCCGCCTGCTGCTGGGTCACCTTTGCGTGCGACGGGGTTTGCGCTGTAGATGTGGAAGACGGCCTGATTGGTGGTGGTTGCTGAAACCAAGGCAGCGATCCAGCTCAGGGCGCTGTCCAGCGTTTCGCTACCACCGTTGATCGCGATGAATGGCGAAATTTCTCCATATACTTCGCCTCCGCCCGTAGAGATGAATCCTTCGCGTAGATAGCCAGTGCTTTCCGTCCAGGATCCCAGTGCTGGGCGATGCTTTAGTAGCACGCAATCGTTGGCTTTGCTCACGCTGGCGACTTTTTGGACGAGTTTGAAAGTGGCGGCGGTCGCCTGCACATCCTGTTGGACGGTGCCGATGGTGCCGATCTTGGTGTTGCCCAGATTTCCATCGATATCGCCCTCACGGAGGAAGAGATGACTCCCCATCGAATCGTGCAAAAAGATTCCCACATCGCTGGCGGCGGTGACGCCCGTTCCCTGGCCTTTGGCCGTTGTGACTGCGTAACGATGGCTGTTGATGTTGCTGCTCAGGATGTCTGAAACTAGTGCCGTGCCCGCAAAGATGTCGCCGGTCTTCTGGGTCAACAGCATCGCGCCAGTAGTAAAATCCCAGACGCCTTCTCCTTTTTTATCAGTCGTGGGAGCCTGGATAAAAGGCACAAAATTGGGCCCAATGAGCATTTGAGTGGCGGTGCCGAGAAAGCGACTGTTATAGCCAGGGGCATAGCTACCTCTGCGAAAGACTTCTGCGAAGGGCATCGGCTTCAGCACTGGGGTGAAAATGTACGCCGCGCCTTGGATCGTTGCACCCTCTGTCTCGCTCGGCGCTGCCGCCACGGCGGTGCGGCCTGCGATCGCGACGGCACTGCCAAGCCCTGCGTTAAGCGTCGGATTGACCGTATCGAGAAAGCCAAGAGAGGCTCCACCATTGCTGACGTCCAGCAATTGCACGCGGCCTGCCCCGATCACACCTGCTCCGATTGGGCTAGTCAATCCCGGTGCGCCGACCGCTAGCAGGGTTCCTTCCACTGCCAATCCAGCGCCAAAGCGCGCACCGGTGGTGCCAAGCAGCTTGGCACGCTGTGCGTCGCCCAGGAGATCCCACCAATAGACTGCGCCATCACTGGAGGAAGCTGAAGGAGCGCCGATAAACGCCTCTGAGCCTTCGAGAGCGACTGATGTCCCAAACAAATCGCCCACTGCGGCGTCGCCAGCCTCAATCAAGCGGCTTGCCTGCGCCAGCCGTGCGGTGGTGGAAAGATCGCA
>CAZCAL010000080.1:12451-14129 GCA_964496625.1 uncultured Verrucomicrobiaceae bacterium
AAGATACACCGCCCCTTGATCCGAGCCAGCGGTGCCGGTGTGATGCGGTGCCCCGGCCAGCATGAGATTGCCGGAGATTGCGACGGAATCGCCAAAGCGTTCGCCCGTTGTCGGGAGAATGGCGGTGAAGATCTTGTACCCAAACGGATTGCGTAAATCCATTGTCAACACCACCCCAGCTTCCGTGTGGGTGACCTCGTCACCGCTGGTCGGATTCTCCGGCGTCGGATCGACCACGACAGGTTTACCGGGGGTGCCCACGGCGATCACGGTGCCGCTCATTGCAATGCTCGCACCAAAGGCCGAGTCTGGCTCAAAGCCGATTGCTTGTCCAGGGATGAGCCCGATGGGCGAACCTGTATTCACATTGTACCAAAGCATTCCGCCGGCTCCATCCTGTGCGCCAGGAAGACCGACTGCCAATGTGTTGCCTGCAATGGCAACCGAGGCACCAAATTTCATCCCAGCCACTGCCCCATAGGCGAAGATCTTTTTCTTCAGCGTGCCCGTCGCCGCATTGAAAAGATAAACGGCTCCCGAATTGATTCCCTTGGTGTCATCTAGGGGCGCGCCGACGGCGATGACCGTCTCATTCGCTGCCACCGATGCGCCAAAGCCGTCTGCTTGAACGATCGAGGGCACCGCCCGGAATTGGTAGGCAGCGAAGGAAGGGGAGGCAGTGGTGATGGCCACCAAGAAGGCAATTGCAGAAGCTTTCATAGGAAAGCAGACATTGCCGGAATGAGCAGGAATCGTCAAGATCACCCTACGCTGGCCGCTTGGACGATTCACCCCACTCGCTCAGCCCAGCTTTTCAGTGGGTCTGCGGTGGCGGCTGATGCGACACCGCAGCTCCGAAATCTCGCCAGACCAGACAAAAGCACCGATCATCCGATTGGGGCGCGATGGACCGTTGGCTGAATCTGAAGGGTGCAAGATCACACCGAACTTTCTGCTGAGGAACCCACCCCAATCGCCTCTTGCAACTGTGGGCATTGCGGGGACGTTCCCTATCATACGAAGTCTTTGTTTTTGCCCTGCCCCATGAGTGATCCCGCCGCCAGTCCCAAGCATACGAACGCCCTCATCAACGAGAAGTCGCCTTACTTGCTCCAGCACGCCCACAATCCGGTGAATTGGATGCCCTGGGGCGAGGCTGCGTTTGCAAAGGCGAAGGCGGAGGACAAACCCATCTTTCTATCTTCTGGCTACTCCACCTGCCACTGGTGTCATGTCATGGAGCGGGAGTCGTTTGAGAACGAAGAAGTGGCGGCGCTGCTGAACGATCACTTCATTCCTGTGAAGGTGGATCGTGAGGAACGCCCCGACGTGGACCTGACCTACATGACCTATGTCCAGGCGGCCAGTGGCCATGGTGGCTGGCCGATGAATGTCTTTTTGACGCCCGATTTGAAGCCCTTCTACGGAGGCACCTATTTCCCGCCCCGGGACACGCGGGGACATCCCGGTTTCGGCCGGGTGCTGGAGGCCATCGCGGGGCTGTGGCGCGACAACCGGGCCGAGGTGGAGGAGTCGGCGGAGAAACTGCCGGAGAACCTGCGGGTCATGCTGGCGCCGAAAGCGGCGCGGACGGCGCCCCCCGCCGCCGACCGGGTTGCCGACGCCGCACTGGCCCACCTGTCCGCCACGTTTGACCCCGCGCACGGCGGCTGGGGCG
>CAZCAL010000081.1:0-1100 GCA_964496625.1 uncultured Verrucomicrobiaceae bacterium
TGATGCGTGATGGTGAGACCATGCCCACGCGGGCTCTTGATCGACTTCAGAACCCACAGCGCCGCATTGGCGCCATTCAGCTGAACAGCGGTGTTCACGAGGTAGTAAGCGCGCACCACGCCATCATTCTGATACACGGTGATAATGCCCCGATTGATGCCTTGCGTGCCTTGCAAGCCGTTGTTCTTTAGGATGTCGAAATTGCCAGGATCAGTGGCGTGATACTCCCCATTCTCATCCATGAAGAACTCCTGCGCGCTGCCGTCTCCACGAGCAAGGTACACTGCGCGTGCGCTAATCGGATTGCTCGGCGTGGAGGTGGGGAAGATGAAATCCGAATATCCGTAGTCTTCGAAGTTGAAGCGCCACGTTCGCGTCGCAGATCCCTGTGGACTGTGGTAAGAGCGACCGAGAGCAAACGCAACGCCATAGCAAGGCACCTCGAAGTCTTGGCTGTTCAAATAGACCGCACCGCTTGTGACATTGACGGGCCCAGCAAGGGCACCGCCCCGATCTGTTGGATCTCCCTCGGTTAATTTGGCCGCGATGGGGGCAACATACTGGGCGAAGGCGACATTGCCTGCGTTGTCCTCCAGGCGCGCGCCGATAACGTATGCGGCGCGTTTGTTCAGCGTGTTCGTGTAGGTTGGGCTGCCTGGGCTGAGTCCGCTGAAGCCCTGGAAGAACCATTCCTTCACGTCCAGTCCGCCGTAGGGCGAGTAACCGCTTACGCCGAAGGTCGCGGTGATCGGATACGCGAAGGAGGGAAAGGTATTTGCTGGTGGCTCGATGTAGGCGTAGAAATTCGTCTGAGTGCCAACGGAAAAGGCCGGGGTGTAAGTGAGATTGCCGAAGATGTCCTCGCCAGCCAAAACCAGCCATTGAGGGGAGGCGTTGGAGCCAAGCAAATCGTTCCAATCGGTGATGACGTTGCCGCTCGCATCGCGCCAGATGGCTTCATTGAGATAGGCGTTCAGCACACTGCCCACGTAGCACTTGGCCAGCGGAGTCGTTGGCGTGGCGGAGCGAGCGAGGTAAAACGTTCGCCAATTGTTGCCCGATGAGCGGTAGTTGGTGCCACCCATGATAAGGGGGCCGCT
>CAZCAL010000081.1:1110-14084 GCA_964496625.1 uncultured Verrucomicrobiaceae bacterium
GAGTTAGCGGGAAAAGTTTGGTAGGTAAAGCTTCGGAACAGCGTGGTGAAATGACCACTCACTCCGTATTCATGGGCAGGATCGAAAACGTCGATGCGCAGATAGTATGTCTGCCCGTTCGTCAGGGATGTGCCGATCTCTGCACTTGAGAACGTGACGGTGCGCTGAGAGTTGTTGATGTTTGCGAGTGGTTGATAGCGCGATGGACTACCGCTGATCGGCGTAGAGCCCGAAGCAGTGGGGTACAGGTGAATCCAATAGCCAAGATTCGAGTCATCGTTATCGTTTGGTGTAAAATTTACCGTCACTTCACCATAGGTGGATGACGCTGATATCCCCGATATCGCTGGAGCTGCATTGGCCAGTCCGGTGAATGAAACCTCAGTGCTCCAGTTCGACGAGACCGCTTGGCTGGACGCATCGATGTAGGCGGACTTAACTCTGAAATAGTAGAGTTGCCCCGGTAGGCAAACGTCCACCACGCTTAAAGGATCAACGGAGCTAGTGCTCCAATAAAATTGATTGCTGTTGATGTCGTTGATCAATCGGTTCACGGGCACACCAGAAGTTGGAGGGTCGGAATCATTGGCCGGCCAGCTGTAGCCCGACTTACGCACTTGTAGTCGATACATGGTGGCGGGCGCACTCAAGCGATTCCAATACATATCGCTTTCGAGATTGGCTTGGGAAGCCCCAAGACCAGAAGGCGTGGGGGGCTGGGGGTTGTAGGTGATGGTGACCGGCCCAGCCCATTGGTTCGCATCGAATACGCCCGAAGAGTCTGCGCGGGTAACGTAGAAAGAAGCGCTTCCACTCGTCAGTGACGCTATATTCACCGCGACATCGATCCCATTTGAGTCGCTGGAGCCCTTGGTGTTGGCTGTGTAGGATGTATAGGGCACCGTCGAGCCGAGGAAATTATTGGATGAGGTATGCCCTCCAGTGCGGATTTGGGCTCGCCCGGAAGATCCAAAATTGTACCCGCTACTTGAGATCAGACGAAATGTCGCCGTAGTCCCAGCCACGGACACCAAGCGCAACTGATAAGCTGTGCCGTTGTAAACGTAATTTGATGATGTTGGCGAGTAAGTTTGTGCCAAAGCCGTTCCTGGTGCCGACAGTATGAGCACCACGAGAATATGCGCCAGCCGCTGAGTGAGTTGGGATTGGAGGTCTTTGAAAAAGAGTATCATTTCAAGAAATGATCATTAGTTTATGGACGTCCAAAACAACGTCCCTTTGATCTAAGCAAGGCAACTGGATCAATCAATAAGGATTTGTAAATGTATTTGCAACACTGATGTGCGGTGTGGGTGTGTCGCCGGAATGATGCAGTTTAAGAAACAAGATAGACGAACGAGAAGGATGAGGGGCTTGCTGCTGCTGGGGGTGGGGAGGCTTTGACGGGGCGCTTTTTGGGGATGTATCGGCGGCGGATCAAGGGGCGCTTGCACCGGAACTCTAATGTTTACCATGTGCTGTCGCGGACTTGTGGGGGACTCTGTTCTTTGATGAGGCCGAGACGGAAGCGCTGCTTTTGGTGATGCATAAACTGGCGCGATTCTGTGGGATCAAGAGCCTGATCCCGCCAGGCGGGGATGTTAAGGACGGGGAGGAACGGCTATTGAGTCACTTGAGGACTCTCTACAGCAGGGTAAAAGTGGGGGCCTCGAAGAGTGAGTGGGATCAGATGCGCACGGAGGGGAATGCCTCTGCGGTGGAGGAGCGTATCGCGGCGTTGAAGGATCGAATGTGCGATGTGAGCAAGTGGGTGGAGGAGGTAAAGGTGCGGCTCAGGCGGTTGAACAATAGGCTTCATGGCCGGATGGGGACGCTTTCGATGGGGCCGTTTAAGAGTGTGCTTGTTGAAGCTGGGAGTCGGTGGCAAAGCGTCAGGACGTTGCAAGGAAGGCCTCCCTGCGTGCTCGCATGGACGTCACCAATCCATCAATCTGCCCGATCTGGCGCATCTGGTGCGCCGTGAGGGCATCATAGCAGGGCCGAAGAGCTTACCCTTGCGGCGGTGCGACTGCCGGACATTTAAGAATTGCGTGATGCCTATGATCGCGCTTTACCTGTCGTGACGGAAATTTTGGGGAAAAGCTCAACGCAATAGCATGACACATCACACTGCGGACACCATCGTCGCCATTTCTACTGCTGTCGGCGAGGCAGCGATCAGCGTGATTCGCCTTTCGGGGCCGGAGGCATTGGGGGTGGGGGCTCGGGTGTTTTCGGGTGATCCGGCGACTTGGGCACCCCGCACGGCGAAGCTGGTGCATGTGCTTGATGATCAAGGTGCGGTGGTGGATCAGGGGGTAGCGCTTTTGTTTCCTGGCCCGAATAGCTACACGGGTGAGACGGTGATTGAGTTCCAAGGGCACGGTGGGCTGCTGGTGACGCAGCGGGTGTTGGATGCTTTTCTGAAGGCGGGGGCTCGCGCGGCGGAGGCGGGTGAGTTTACCCAGCGGGCCTTTCTGAATGGGAAGATGGACCTGACGCAGGCGGAGGCGGTGATGGACCTGATCCACGCCCAGAGCACGCTGGCGCTGAAGGCGGCGAATGAGCAACTCTCGGGTGCGATTGGTCGCGAGGCGCGCGCGCTGAAGGACGAACTGGTGCCTGCTTTGGCGCACATTGAGGCCTTCATCGATTTTCCGGATGAGGATATTTCCCCTGAGACGGGATCAGCGCTACTGGCGCGGATTGATGCGGTGATCGGGCGGGCACAGCGGTTGATCGCGACGGCAGATCAGGGGCGCATCCTGCGGCATGGTGCGCGGACGGTGATCTGTGGGGAGCCGAATGTCGGCAAAAGTAGCCTGCTGAACCTCCTGCTGGGCTTTGAGCGCGCCATCGTGAGTCCCACAGCGGGCACGACGCGCGATACGATTGAGGAGATCATCCAGGTGAAGGGCATTCCGCTGCGGTTGGTGGATACGGCGGGATTGCGTGAAGGTAGCGATGAGATCGAGCGTGTTGGCATCGAGAGAACGAACCGGGAGATCGAGCGGGCGGACTTGATTTTGGAGGTGGTCGATGGCAGCCGCAGTGTGGATGATGCGAAGTTGGTAGCGTTGGAAGAAGGCTTGAATGCGCGTCGGATTTTGATTCTCAATAAGGCGGACTTGGGAGTGCATCCTTCATGGGGGCGGGAAGCAGTGGCGCTGTCATGTGTGGCCGGCACTGGGGTGGAGGAACTCAGGCAAGCCATCGAGGCTGTTGTGATGAAGGCGGGGCCGTTGAGCGCGGATCATCCTGTGGCGATCAATGCGCGTCACAAGTCTTGCTTTGAGCGTGTGGCGGATCGTTTGGCGGCGGCGCGCGGAAGCTTAGTCGCGGGTGCTGCACCAGAGTTTATCGCTCTAGAGGTGCGCGAGGGCCTTCAAGCTCTTGGCGAGGTGATTGGCCAGGTGGATGTGGATGAGATCCTGGACAGTCTTTTTTCGAGCTTCTGTATTGGGAAGTGACGATGGCTGCTGATCGCAGGCTAACGCATCTCGAAGGCTTCGTAGTAGCCTTGTTCGAAGTTGGCCCTCTCGCTGGGTGGGAAGCGGTCTTGCCAGGCATCGGGATCTGGCCGCCGTCCTGCGGCGCGGTCCCTCATTCCGTAGTCCACGCCCTGATTGTAGGCTTCGGCTGAGGCGGTGGGATTGGATGGGGTGGTTTGATTTGCCGTGCTCTGATAACCTGCTTCATAGCCGTCCCGGTAGGGTTGCTCGGTGCTGGTATCGTAGCGTGCTTGGTGTCGGCGATAGTTGCGGGATTCGTGATTGCCAAAGTCCATCCGACCGTCCTGGACTCCTCGTTCATAGGCCTGCTGGTTGGCATCGCGGGCGAGTTCCCGCTGGTCTGCGCGCCACGCTTCTTGTGTCGGAGTGTAAGGCGTGACGCCTTGTTGGAATGCCATCGGGCCGGTGCAATGGGCGAGGGCGACGGAGAGAGCTATCCAAGTAGTGAGGCGAAGGAATTTCATGGCGGCTGCGATCTCCAACTATTCCACAGGCTTGGATGATAACAAGGTGGTGCGGTGCCGTTCTTGGCAAATGGTTTGGGGCGTATCTTGCCTATTCCTCGTTGCTTTCACGGGGTGATTCGTGGGGGCACAGTTCGCAAGTGGCTGAGGTGGGCTGTGCCGTGATTAATGGATTGCCAGTGCTGGGGATATTGGCTAAACGGATGCTGTCATGAATTATCAAATTGCACGCAACGGTCAGCAGGTGGGCTCTTACAGCGAAGGCCAAATTATCGACATGTTGGCTTCGGGTCAGCTTGCCCCGAATGATCTCTGCTGGACAGAAGGAATGGCTGAGTGGCAGGCGATTGCCTCCATCCCGACGTTGAACGTTCGTCCAGCCGCTGCGTCAGTTGTGAATCCGTATGCGGCTCCACGAGCAGATGTCACGCGGTCGTATGCAGGTGGTGGAGCGGTGCGGTTGGCATCGCAGGGGCAGCGATTTGCAGCTGCTATACTGGATGTGCTTGCGGCAATCCCAGCTTTCATACCAATCGCGGTGACGGCAGGGAATGCAGAAGAGACGGCAGAATTGACCAGTCAGCAGGAGGCCGGGGTAGGAATAGCCGTGCTGATTGGTTTAGCTTTGCTGATCTACAATCTCTATCGCTTGAGCACTCAGGGGCAGACCATCGGCAAGCAGGTGATGAAGATCCGCATTGTCCGCGTGGAAGACAATTCTCAGGCTGGATTTGTGAAGGCGGTGCTTCTTCGCGGATTCGTGAACGCACTTATTGGCATCGTTCCCTTCTACGGTCTGATAGATATTCTCTTCATCTTCCGCGAAGATCGTCGCTGCATCCACGACCTGCTGGCGGGGACACATGTGGTGCAGGCCTGATGGGCCTCCCAATCGGTTTTGTCCAGATGTGGCCCGCTGGCGGCGGCGTTGTCAGGGGTCAAACATGTGCGAAAAGAGACGCGTCCTTGATGGGGTTGGCTTGGGTGAGAGAAGGTTGATGGCGATTCGGTCTTTACTTAAAAAGCAGTGTAATCTGGCTTTTTGGAGATTGTCAAAATCATGGTCCCACGCTTCATTGGAGGTTCATTTCTGATTCATGGCTGCAACTCTCACTGACACGCTTGAATCCGTCGAACTTGCCGACGGCGTGCAGATTCATCTGAGGGTGGCGGGACCTGCGGTGCGCAGTGTGGCTTGGCTGCTGGATCTGCTGCTCTTTTTTGGAATCTTGATGATCGTCCAGATCGCCGTCGGACTGGTGGGCGGTCTCGCCGGAGATCAGGTCGGGAAGGGATTGATGCTCCTGTTCGCCTTCCTGCTGAACTGGTTCTACAATGTGTTTTTTGAAATGGGCAGTCGGGCGGCGACACCTGGGCAACGGAAGATGGGGCTTAGAGTGGCGAGCGTGAATGGTGGGCCAGTGACGCTGCCACAATCGATGACGCGTAATATTCTGCGTGTGGTGGATTTTATGCCGGCGGGCTATCTATTTGGACTGGTATGCACGCTGTGCACCAGCAGATTCCAGCGGCTGGGGGATTTGGTTGCAGACACCGTGGTCATTTATGTCGATAAAGAAGTGCCGTTCCTCCGCAGTCCGTCGCAACTCAATGCGGACCCTGTTCCGCCAGCGGTGGCATTGACGCGCGAGGAGCAGGCGGCATTCTTGCAGTTCATCGAGAGGTCCCCGCAGTGGTCTGAGGACCGCCGCATCGAATTGACGAACCTGCTTCAGCCGCTGACCCAACGCCTGGGGATGGCAGGACTCTTGAGCGCTGTGCAGACAGGGCTCTGGTTGCAGACGGGCGGTAGCAGCCAGCGCCAAGCGGAAAACGATCATGGCGAAACCTGGGAGCGATTGGAGCAGATGGTGGCGGAGATGGAAAAATCCCAGCGCTCTGTGGCAGGCGCGGAGGAGATGCCGACCCTCTTCCGGCAGGTGTGTCACGATCTCAGTCTCGCGCAGCATCGCATGTTCGGTCGCAAGATTCTAGATCGTCTCAACGGTCTGGCGATCGCTGGTTATCGCATGTTGGAACGTCGCGCTGGCGGTGGTTGGGAGCGCCTGTGGCAGCTGATGACGCGTGATTTTCCTCGGGCGGTGCGGGCTGAGTCTCGGCTGTTTTGGTTTTGCAGCGCCGTGTTTTGGTTGCCGTTTATCTTCTTTGTGGCGGTGACGCCAATTGATCCTGATTGGTCCATGAGCATGCTGGGCTCTGAGGGCATGATCAACATGGAAGAGATGTATGGCCCCGAGACATCACCGCTGAAGCACATGCGTGAAGAATATGGGTCTGACTTTGGCATGTTCTGCTTTTACATCTGGAACAACGTCAGCATCAATCTGCGCACCTTTGCGGGTGGTCTGCTGGGCGGTGTGGGCAGCTTGGTGATCCTGCTCTTCAATGGAGCATCCATTGGCGCGGCTACGGGATATGTGAATCATGCCTGCAATCCGGCGACCTTTTACACCTTCGTCGTGGGCCATGGGGCACCGGAGCTTTTGGGGATCGTGATCTCTGGCATGGCCGGGATGCGGCTAGGGCTTAGTTTGGTAAAGCCAGGTCCGTATGATCGCAGGACGGCGTTGGTGATCGGCGGGCGCAAGGCCTTCCTCCTGATCACCGGCGCGGCGTTGATGACCAGCTTCGCCGCAGTGCTGGAGGGCTTTTGGTCGGCCAATCCGTTTGAGCCGTGGATCAAGTATACCGTTGGGGCCTGCATGTGGACGGCGACGATCTGTTACCTCCTCTTCAGCGGAAAGGAGCGTCATGCGGCTTGAGGATCTGACAGTAGCATTGCGACCTCGCCGCCCCTGGGAGGCGGTCGATCTGGGCTGTGCGCTGGTGCGGCGAGACTATGGCCGGATCCTCGCGCTTTGGAGCACGACGGTGGTTCCGGTGTGGGCATTGATCGCGGTGCTGATGCGGAATCAGCCCGAGTGGTTCATGCTGGTGATCTGGTGGCTAAAGCCGCTCTATGATCGCGTGCCGCTGCATTTCATCAGTCGTGCCGCCTTTGGTGTGCGCCCTGGATTTGTGGAGACGTGGAAGCAGTGGCCGCGTCTGTGGTCGCGCTTTTTGCTTCCAGCGCTGTTTTGGCGGCGACTGTCTTTTGCTCGGAGCTTCTCCCTACCCGTGCTGATGCTGGAGGGGCAACGCGGCGCTGCTGCATGGCGTCGCGTGAAGGCTTTGGGCTCTGATGGTGGCAGCTCCGGTTCGATGGCGACATGGGCGTTTTATAAGCTGGAGATGGTAGTGCTGGTGGGGATGTATGCGCTGACTTCATCGATGGCACCGGAGACGGGAATGCCAGGCTTCTTCTCGATGATGGAAAGTGGTGACATACCAGAGGCCTTCACCCCGGGTTTCTTATGGTATATCAACGTGCTGTACATGATAGCCGTCACCGTGATCGAGCCCTTCTATGTGGGTGCAGGTTTTGGGCTGTATCTAAACTCCCGCACGCACTTGGAAGGTTGGGACATTGAGTTGACCTTCCGCCGCCTCGCCTCGCGGTTGGCACCAGTCGCGGCAGTGCTGATGCTGGGGCTGACGTTGGCTTTCTCGATTTCTGCGGCTGCGGTGGATTCGCCCTTTCGCGAAGATGGGGATTTGCGAACACCTACCTCTGAAGCAAAGGCCGAACTGTTAGACGATGAGGCCAAAACGGCGGCGAAGAAGATCCTGGCAGAGCCGGACTTCAAGGTTCACAAACGCACGGAAAAGATTTGGGTGCCGAATTTTAAGGCGGATGGGCCGCCGGACGGTCAGCCAGGCGGGCTACCGCAATTCGCAGGTGTGTTTGAAGTCATCTTTTACGGCTTGGTTCTTCTGCTCGTCGTCGGAGTCGCTTTCTGGCTCTTTATGAACCGACACGTCATCGCCGCAGTGGATGCTGTGTCTGTCTCCGAGGATGAGACACCTCGCGGTCCGCGTGTCATCATGGGGATGGATATTGGTCGCGCCAGTCTGCCCAAGGACATCGTCGCGACAGCACAAACTCAGTGGCGCGACGGGCACTATCGTGAGGCGCTCAGCCTCCTGTATCGTGGGGCATTGTCCCGTTTGGTGGAGCAGCGTGAACTGCCGGTGCGCGATAGTGATACTGAGGATGATTGCCTGGACCATGTCCGACGCAGCGCCCGGCAGCATGGTGCTGGCGAGGCGGAGTACTTTTACGGGCTATCCAGGGCCTGGATGCTCCAAGCGTATGGCAGCGAAGACGCAGGGCAGGGCGAGTTTGATCGTCTGTGCCGGCAGTGGCCCTTTGATGCAGCGAGATCAAACTTCAGCGTTGTGCCTGTGTTGCTGCTCCTCTCCGTCTTGCCCATACTGACTGGCTGTGATGGGAAATGGAAGGATCACGAACGCACCCTTGGCTACAAGGGTAAGGCACGCGCTGACTGCTTCCTCGCCGCTCGTCGTGTGCTAGATGAGTTGGATTTCGTGACGGAGCGTCGCGCTGATTTGGGTGAACTGCCGGATCGGTATGGTGGTGTGGTGGTTCTCTCTGCGGAGAGTGTCGTGTCCTCAAGTCGGGCGGAGCAACTGATGCACTGGGTCAATCGCGGCGGCCACTTGATCTATGCGATGGCGGGCTGCACACCTTACAACGACTGGAGCGCGCGTTCCATCTTCACGGAGGAGATGTATGCGGGGAATGAAGATCGGGAAGACAATATCCTGCGCAGGCTGGGAGTCAGTACCGTGCAGTCGGAAGTGGCTGAGGAGAAGGAGAATGCGGAGGCAGAGCCCACTGACGACAAGAAGAAAACGACGGTTTCCTCTGCCTTAGATCTGAAGACCCGCACCAAGCCGATGGCTTGGGGTACGGATGAGTTTCAGATCGAAGTTGCAGACACGATGACGTTCAATCTCCCGCGCAAGCTCCGCCAGGGAGAATACGTCTGCGGCACGCCTGACAAGGCTTACCTGCTCAGTCTCCGCAGCGGTCAGGGTAGGGTGACGCTGCTCAATCATGCCCGCCCCCTGAGAAACCGTTATCTGGGCGACCACGATCACGCATCATTGCTGGCGGCGATGATGAACGAGATGAATGGTTCCGACATCATCTTCGTGATGGGTGCTGAGAAGTCTTTCCTCTCCCTGCTGTGGGAGCGTGCGTGGATGGTGATCGTTAGCCTTGCGGTGATGCTGGTCGTTTGGCTCTGGGCCAATATGCCGCGCTTTGGACCGATGCGAACTGCGGTGCTGCACGACACTCGCCACTTCGTTGATCACATTGCATCGCTGGGGCACTTTTTTCATCGCATGAAGCGGGATGACGTATTGTGGCGTGACTCTGCAGCACTCGTCCGCCGGAAGGCCTACGCAAGATTTCCACAACTCGTCGCAGCGGGGGACTCCGTCTTGCTGCCGCACATCGCTGAGGTCAGTGGGGTGCCGCTGGATCGGGTTCAGACTGCATTCGCTGAACCTCCGCCCGGTACTGCTCCTTATCAATTCGTCGCCATCATTCAGGACCTCCAAAAGCTCCGTCAAACACTATGAATCCAGACTCATCCTACTCCCCGCCACTGCCTCCCGTACCAATGCAGAGTCCACCACCTGCTGATCGGGTGGCCGCTTACGCTCCACCCATGCCTGAGGCCGTCTATGCACCACAGGCAGTGCCGCGCTCCACCCAGATCATGGCGGCGATTCGCGATGCCGTGGGGCAGGTGTTTGTCGGTCAGGAAGAAGTGCTGCATCAGGTGCAGGCGGCATTGCTAGCGGGTGGCCATGTGCTGCTGGAGGGTAAACCTGGCCTTGGCAAAACACACCTCGTCTTGGCCTTGGCGCAAACCTTTGGTGCAACGTTTCGGCGCATTCAGTTCACCCCGGATCTGATGCCTTCAGACGTTACCGGACACACCCTCTACGACCTCGGTAGTCAGAAATTTCAGGTGCGTAAGGGGCCGATCTTCACGCAGCTCTTGCTGGCAGATGAGATCAATCGCGCCCCCGCCAAAACCCAGTCTGCGCTGCTGGAAGTGATGCAGGAATCGCAGGTCACCATTGATGGTGAAACCCACGCGCTGATGCCGCCCTTCATGACCTTCGCCACGCAGAACCCTATCGAGCAAGAAGGCACCTACCCCTTGCCTGAGGCACAGCTCGACCGCTTCCTGCTGAAGATCGTCATCGACTATCCTGCGGCGAACGAAGAAGCCTGGATCGTTCAGGCGGTCTCCGCGTCAGCAGGTGGGCGAGGGCTTGCGCCTACCTCCGTGGCCCAGCTTTGCACACCGGAAGATATCCTCCAGGCACAGCAAGAAGCAGCCGCCGTCCAGGCCACAGATAGTGTGGTGACCTACGCCGTGGCGCTGACGCGTGCGACGCGTAGCAATGCTACCATTGCCCTTGGCGCAGGCACTCGCGGTGCCATTAGTCTCGTGCGCACGGCGAAGTCGTACGCCTTACTCGATGGTCGCCATTTCATCACACCGGGGGATGTGAAGCGCGCGGCGCTGCCCGTTTTGCGGCATCGCATCACGCTCGCGCCAGAGGTAGCCATCAGTGGTCAGACGGTGGATCAGGTGCTGGAAGCCGTGATCCGCACGGTGGAGGCCCCTCGCCAGTAGCATCACGCGATCACCGTCATGCGTCCCACTCTCAGATTCCTCAAACTTGCCTCTGCATGGACCGGTGTCTCGGTCGTCGCCGTGGCGCTGACGCAGGCGTACTGGTTGTGGGTCGTTGCAGGGATTGCGCTGCTCATCCTGGTAGTAATTGATACCTTTTCCTTGCCTAAAAGCAGTGTCTTTGAAGTGGAACGCACGCTGCCGGGCAGGTTTGCCCTAGGTGTGGCTTCGGCGGTGCAGCTCGTTCTGCGGCATCACTCGCGGCGGAGCTTGGCGGTCGATGTTCACGATGGCTTGCCTCCTGATGCCAGCACGCAGCAACTCCCCTGGCACGGACTGATGCCGTCAGGGAAGCGCCTGGAGCTAACCTACGATGTGCATTTTTCCCAGCGGGGATTGCACACGTTTTTGCCTGTGCATTTGCTGGTAGAATCGCGCTTCGGTTTGTGGCGGCGGCTTTGTCGAGTGGGTGCTGCTGCGGAGACGCGCGTCTATCCGAACTACGAGCCCATCGTTCGCTTTGCTCTGCTGGCAGTGGCGAATCGCGAGGAGCAAATGGGCATCGCCAAGCGGCGGCGCAGTGGAGCGACACTCGATTTTCATCAACTACGGGAATACCAAGATGGCGATGTCTTGTCGCGCGTGGACTGGAAGGCGACCAGCCGTCGGCAGACGCTGATCAGCCGGGACTACGAAGAGCAGCGGAACCAAAGTATCCTCCTGGTGCCGGATTGCGGTAGAAGGATGCGTGCGATGGATGGTGAACTGAGTCAGTTCGACCACTGCCTGAACGCCATGTTGCTGATCTCCTACATCGCGCTTCGACAGGGGGATGAAGTCGGCGTGGTAGGCTTCGGTGGCGTGCAGCGCTGGCTGAAGCCTGTGAAGGGGCCGCCCGCCATGCCCAGGCTGCTGAACCATCTCTACGACTACGAGACCACGACTGAGCCGAGTGACTTTGGCGAGGCAGCAGAGCGTGTGATGGGCTGCCAGAAACGGCGCGCGCTGGTGATTCTGCTCACAAACCTCCGCACGGAGGACTCCCGCGATCTCCTCAGCGCTGTCCAGGTCATGCAGCGCAGACACCTAGTGCTCGTCGCCACATTGAAGGAGGCTGAGATCGAAGAGCGTGCCGCAAAACCAGTGTTGAGTCAGCAAGACGCTCTCATCTACGGCGCACTGAGCAACTACCTCCAGCAGCGCCAATTGCTGCTAGGCAATCTCCAAGCTCGAAAGATTCTGACGCTTGATGAAACCGCTGCTGACCTCCCCGTAGCGCTGGCGAATAAGTACTTGGACATCAAAGCTAGTGGCAAAATATAGAGGGGCTCGCCGCAGAATTGTTCAAGGCGAATGCCGTGTCGCTAGTGGCGGATTTTGCCCATTCGGTTGAGTGCGATCAACAGAACATGGTGAACTTTCACTACGGAAACGGTCTCGTTTGCCTGCCGACGTCCCGTCTACCCAGGAAAGAGAATGGGAAATGCAGGCTTTCGCATTGTATTGGAGTATGCGATCCGATCACCATCCTCTACACCATGAATCGCCGTCGTTTTCTCACCTCATCTCTTGCTGCTGCTTCGTTGTTTCCACGACAAGGTTGGTGTGCCGATGTTAATACTGCCGCTGAGCAAGCCCACACTGAAATTTGGCGTCGCTTCATCGACAAGCATGGCATCATGATCGATTTCGCTGATCTTGATGGAACGGTGAGTCTGCCGACGCCAGAGGAGTGCAAGCAAGGCAAACCGAATGCGCTGGGTTGGTGGTCGCCGATTGAAAATGGGGCCATGTTTAACGGAATCTACATGGATGCAGCGGTGAATCGGTGGAAGCATACGAAGTCGGACAACGACGCTGCGAAAGCGAGGAAGCTGATGGAAGGATTGCTCCTGCTGAACTCCATCAGTGAGGTAAAGGGATTCGTTGGACGTGGCGTGAGCACCGATGGCAAGTCGCATTACGCCATGGGTTCCAACGATCAGACCTTGCCGTGGTTCCTCGGGCTGTGGCGCTACCTTGGCTCTGGCTTGGCGACACAGGAGGAGCGCAATCGCATCACTCAGCACTTGGTTGAGACGGCGGAGGCAATCATTGCGATGAAGTGGTCCATGCCTGCGGAGCAGCCGTTTGGTCGACGCGGTGGGTTCGCTGGCTTTTCATTCGAAAGCGCTCCACGGTTGTTGTTTGTCTGCAAGGCACTTCATCAAATCACTGGCGACTCGAAGTGGGAGACCATGTATCGGGCCGCGCTGACGGAACGCGGAGGCAAGGAGAACCGTAGCCGGTTGGAGATTTGCGAGCGTGGCATGGTGTTTGAATACGCCAAGTATCACAGCTGGACGGCCTGCACTTGTGTGGGCGCTATCCGTGCCCTGTGGGAGATGGAGAAGGATGAAAAGGTGAGTGCT
>CAZCAL010000082.1:0-13882 GCA_964496625.1 uncultured Verrucomicrobiaceae bacterium
ACCAAGCAGTGCGGGCGGCGAGCAGGGGTTCATTGGGGAGCGGCACCACCAAGACGGGCTCCGCAATCTGGCGGATGCGATAGCGCTTCCCATCTCCCTCCCAGATGACGTCACCGTGCCGCAGGGGATCGGTGAGGGCGAAGGCGAAGTCTTTGCCATCCACGGCTGCACCACGCCAACGACGCCGGGTTAGTGCATCACGGTCTGCGGCGATGGTTAGTTCCTCAAATTTGGAGTCGGAAGCAGTGATGGTTGATTCGATCAACATGGCGGAATTAAAAGAGAAAGTAGCGCTGAGCGAGCGGCAGCGATGTGGCTGGTTCACAGGTTAGTTCGGTGCCTTCGTACCGAACGATATAGGTTTCAGGGTCCACCTCGATGTGGCCCATGGCACTATTGAAAAGCATATCCTGTTTCCCGATGGTTCGGCAGTGCTTCACAGCGGCGAGTCTCTTTTTGAGCGATAAGCGATTCAGACTCCCGGCATCTAGAGACGCGGCACTGACGAAGGTGAGGCTGGTGCTGGATCGCGCTGAGCCAAAGGATCCAAACTGGGGGCGGTAAAAGGTGGGCTGAGGAGTGGGTATCGATGCATTCGGATCACCCATGTTGGCGTTCGCGATGAAGCCGCCCTTCAAGGTCATCTCTGGCTTGACCCCAAAAAATGCTGGCTTCCACAGGACGATGTCAGCGAGTTTCCCAATCGCTAGCGATCCAACTTCATGCGCCATCCCATGCGTGATGGCCGGATTGATAGTGTACTTCGCGATGTAGCGAAGGGCGCGGAAATTGTCTGCGGGAGATGGACCGTTAGAGTCTAGCTTGCCAAGCTGAACCTTCATTTTATGCGCCGTCTGCCAGGTGCGAGTGATGACTTCTCCGACGCGACCCATCGCTTGACTATCACTGGAGATCATCGAGATAGCACCGAGATCATGAAGGCGATCCTCGGCTGCGATTGTTTGTGGGCGAATACGTGACTCGGCAAAGGCTACGTCTTCGGGGATCTTGGAGTCGAGGTGATGACAGACCATCAGCATGTCCAAGTGCTCATCAATGGTATTTACCGTGAAGGGGCGTGTCGGATTGGTGGAGGACGGCAGCACATTCGGGAATGAGCAGACCTTGATGATGTCTGGAGCATGGCCGCCACCCGCCCCTTCGGAGTGATAGGTGTGAATGGTGCGACCCTTCATCGCTGCAATGGTATCTTCGACGAATCCAGATTCGTTCAGGGTGTCCGTATGGATTGCGACTTGAACGTCCAATTCATCCGCTACACCCAGACAAGTATCGATGGCAGCGGGCGTGGTGCCCCAATCTTCGTGCAACTTCAAGCCGATGGCACCGGCGCGAACCTGCTCTCGAAGCGGTTCTGGTGTGGAGCAATTGCCTTTGCCGAGAAAGCCTAGGTTCATCGGGAAAGCGTCCGCTGCTTCTAGCATGCGCTGCATATTCCAAATTCCGGGAGTGCATGTGGTGGCATTGGTTCCTGTTGCGGGGCCAGTGCCACCTCCGAGCATCGTGGTGATGCCGCTGGCGAGGGCGTGTTCGATTTGCTGAGGGCAGATAAAGTGAATGTGGGAGTCGATGCCTCCCGCCGTAACGATGCACCCTTCGCCAGCTAGCACCTCGGTAGCTGCACCGATGATCATCGGGTTGTGTTTGCCGGTTCGTGGATCACAGAAAGCGCTGCCGATTCCAGATTGGATGCCGGGATTCCCTGCGTGACCGATGCCAACGATTCGTCCGTTTTTGATGCCAATGTCTGTTTTTAAAATGCCCACTTCTGCATCGAGCAATAGCGCATTCGTGATGACTAGATCCAGTGACTCTGCATCTGACGCCGTTGGTGATTGACCCATGCCATCGCGGATGACTTTCCCGCCGCCAAACTTGACTTCGTTCCCGTAACCACCGCCTTCGGCAATGAGATCTCGCTCCGCGGTGATGAAAAGTTCTGTGTCACCCAGACGGACGAGATCGCCGACCGTCGGGCCGAAGAGTTCGGCGTATTTTTGCCGGGAAAAAGTAAGAGGCATAGAGACCTGAAGGTGGGATTAAAGTGGTCCGCTGACTAGGGCACGGAAGCCATAGACGATACGGCTGCCCGCGAGTGCGACGAGTTCAACTTCACGCTCGTCACCCGGTTCAAAGCGAATGGCATTGCCAGCGGGAATGTTTAGCCTGAAACCTCGCGCCGCATCGCGATCAAACCGCAGTGCGGAGTTGGTCTCAAAGAAGTGGTAGTGGCTGCCTACTTGGATGGGCCGGTCTCCGGTATTGGCGACACTGATGGTGCGCAGTTCCAGGCCTGCATTGGCCTGAATGAGAGGAGGCTCAGTGCCGGGGATGATTTCTCCAGGGATCATCGGATGGGGTGGTGGATGGTGACGAGTTTTGTGCCGTCTGGAAAGGTGGCCTCAACCTGAACCTCATGGATCATTTCTGGAATCCCCTCCATCACGTCATCCCGCCGAAGGAGGGTCGTGCCGTGTGACATGAGTTCCCCCACGGAGCGCCCGTCGCGCGCTCCTTCCATGATCTCGTAGCTGATGATTGCGACGGACTCGGGGTAATTGAGCTTTACTCCACGCGCCTGCCTGCGGCGTGCGAGGTCGGCAGCGGTGACGATGAGCAGTTTCTCCTGTTCGCGGGGGCTGAGGTGCATGTTAGACAGTTAGATGGGACTTCACCACTTCATCAGTGAGTTCCTCTACTGTTCCCTTCGCAACAATCGTGCCACGATCCATGATAACGAAAACGTCCGCCAACTCCCGGCAAAAATCGAGATACTGTTCGACGAGGAGGATGCTGATCCCATCCTCCTGGCGGAGGACTTTGAGGGCATCGCCAATCTGATCGATGACGTTTGGTTGAATGCCTTCCGTGGGTTCGTCAAGAATGAGCACCTTCGGATCTGTGAGCAAGGCTCTGGCGATGGCAAGTTGCTGCTGCTGGCCGCCGCTCAACATGCCGCCCTTTCGCGGCAGAAATTCCTTAATGATGGGGAAGAGAGTGAAGACGCGATCAAGCTTGCCATCGAGCTTCTTGCCCTGAGCCTTAGCTCCAAGGTAGAGGTTCTCTTCCACGGTCAGAAATGGGAAAATCTCCCTGCCTTGTGGGACGTAGCCGATCCCGCTGCGCGCCCGTTCATCGGGGGACATGCGCGTGATCTTCTTGCCATCCAGTTCGACCAAGCCACCATCAGGCGGGAGAAGGCCGACGATCGTTCTGAGAGTGGTGGTTTTCCCAACGCCGTTTCGTCCCATAAGGCAGCAAATCTTGCCCGCAGGAACCGTCATGTCTACGCCTCGGAGAATGCTGCTGCCGCCGATAGATGCTGAGATGGAGGTGAGGGTGAGCATGGGTTTAGGCGGCTTTGACGTGTTTGCGACCCAGATACACTTCGATGACGCGCTGGTCGTTTTGCACATCATCAACGGAACCTTCGCAGAGCACCGTGCCTTGGTGGAGAACTGTCACCTGCCTGCCCGTGGCAATCTGCCGAACGAAGACCATGTCGTGTTCGATCACAATGATGCTGTGCTTTCCTGCAAGGGTATTGAGGAGTTCTCCCGTCAGGGCAGTCTCGTCATCACTCATGCCGGCGGCAGGTTCGTCGATGAGAAGCAGCTTGGAGTTCTGAGCGAGCAGCATGCCGATCTCAAGCCACTGCTTTTGCCCATGGGAAAGTGATCCAGCCAGATCGGATCGACGCTGGCCCAGATTGATCGTGGTGAGGATTTCGTTAATACGCTCACGGTCATTCGGCGTGACCCTAGCGAAGAGCGTCTGCCAGACGCCACGCGCGCCTTGCAGGGAAAGAAGCAGATTTTCAAAGACGGTGTGGGCCTGGTAAACGGTGGGCGTTTGAAACTTGCGTCCAATTCCCCGTCGGACGATCTCATGCTCACTCAACTTGGTGAGTTCCTCGCCGTGTTCGCCGAAGACAATGGTTCCGGTGTCTGGTTTGGTGCGACCAGTGATAAGGTCTAGAAACGTCGTTTTGCCGGCACCATTGGGTCCGATGACGGTGCGCAGTTCACCATCTGACAGATAGAAGTTTAGCTCCTTGATGGCCTGGAAACCTTCGAAGGATTTGTTGACGCCTTCGGCGCAGAGAATGAGTGGATGATGCATCAGACGGCGGGGTGGTGGGGTGTCACGGTTCAGTCTCCTTGGTGACCAGTGGAGGGGTGGTATCAGGCTCCTTTGACTTCCTCCGGCGTCGCCTGATCAGATCACTGATTTGTCCTGGAATCCCGACGATTCCCTTGGGCAAAAACAGGACCATGACGATGAATAGTCCGCCGAGAATGATCAGCCAAAGATCTGGATAGGCGCGGGTGGCCCAGCTCTTCAGTGCGTTCACCCCGACCGCGCCCACGATGGGTCCAAGTAGGGTGCCACGGCCACCCACGGCGGTCCAGACAACCGCCTCGAGGCTTTTATCTGTGGTCATCTCGCTTGGGTTGATGATGCCGACTTGGGGGACATAGAGTGCGCCACCAACCGCTGCGATGATGGAGCTAAGGACGAAGATGAAGAGCTTGAAATTGGGTGCGGAGTAACCGCTGAAGAGCACTCGGTTTTCGCTGTCGCGAACTGCCTGCTGGATCAGTCCGAATCGTGTGCGGGTAAGTAGTCTGAGTCCGACGTAGATGCTGACCAGCAGGATGGCGGAGGCAGTGAATAGGGCCCGTTTGGTTCCTGGACTGCGGATGTCAAATCCCAGAAGAAATCGGAAGTCTGTGAAGCCGTTGTTTCCGCCCATTAGCATGTCATTGCGAAAGAACATCAGTGATGCGCCATACGTCAGGGCCTGAGTCAGGATGGAGAAATAGACACCACGGATGCGGGACCGAAATGCCAGGTAACCGAAGACAAAACCAACGAGACCTGGTAGCACAAAAATCATCAGCATCGCAAAGGGGAAACTGCTGAAGGGCTTCCAGAACGAGGGCAACTGCTCCCAGCCAAGGAAGACAAGGAAGTCGGGAATTGGCTTTTTGTATTGGCCGAGGTCTCCGATCATGCGCATCAGATGCATGCCCATCATATAGCCGCCCAGGCTAAAAAAGAGTGCCTGCCCAAGACTGAGCAGTCCGGTATAGCCCCAGAGTAAATCTACACTAATTGCCAGGATGGCGTAACAGAGGTATTTGCCCCAGAGATTCAGGCTAAAATCGCTAACCAAGCCATAGGCGTTGGCGATTGGCAGCGCGACGATCAAGACAAAAGATACGACAGCGATGGCAATCCATTCGGCGCGAATAATAGGGCGGACCAGAAGCGAGTGATTCATGACGATATCAGGAGGAAGGGCTCAGCCGTCAAGGCTGCGGCTGCGGGTGGAGAAAAGTCCAGAGGGCCGCCATTGGAGGAAAAGGATGATGGCTCCAAGAACGAGGATTTTGCCAAGGACAGGGTTGCCGAGAATTTGTTGCAGGCTCTGATCCACAACGCCGATGCCAAGGGCACTGGCTACCGTTCCGACAAGACTGCCGACGCCACCAACGACGACCGTCATGAATGCATCCACAATGTAGCTCTGCCCGAGGCTGGGGCCAACGTTGCCGATCTGCGATAGGAAGGCACCTGCCAAGCCTGCCAGCCCGCTGCCGAAGGCAAACGTCAGCATATTGACACGTTCAGTGCGCACGCCGAGGCAGGACGCCATGCTGCGATTTTGCATCACAGCACGGATGAGAAGGCCGAGTTGAGTGCGCGTCAAAAGCAGCCAAGTGCCGACCACAATCAACGCTGCAAAACCAACAACGAAGACTCGATTCCAGCCCAGAATCACATCATTAAGTGTCCAATTGCCGCTTAGCCATGCTGGGCTATCTACCTGAACGTTGTTGGAGCCAAAGGTGAGCCGAAACAATTGCTGCAAAAGCAACGAGACTCCCCAAGTTGCCAGCAAACTCTCCAACGGGCGTCGATAGAGAAAGCGAATGATGCCTCGCTCCAGAACGAGGCCAACCACAGCGGCGGCGAGGAATGACATCGGTAGGGCGACCACAAAGTAGAGTTCGTACACGTTGCCTGTGGTCTTCATGCCAGGTATGTGGATACTCCAACCAAAGGGAGAGAGGGCGAGGCCTTCAGCAAAGACGCACTGCACGATGTAAGTGGTGTAGGCACCGACGGCGATGAGTTCACCGTGAGCCATGTTAATCACCCCCATCAATCCGAAGGTGATGGCTAAGCCGATAGACACAACGAGTAACACTGACCCAAGCGACAGGCCGCGGAAAAGGGTGCCAAAGAAATTAACGGTAGTAAGATGGGAATTGACTGCGCGGAGAGCAGCAGTCGCTGCTGCCAGTACTTCGCGGTCGCCTTCTTTGGTCGCTTCACGGATGACTCCTTCCAGTGCGTCCTTGCTGGACAGGGGGTGAAGCGCTTCAAGCGATTTGCAGCCAATGATTCGAATGGCGCGGTCTGGACTCTTGATTTGGGTCTGTGCAATTGCGTCTTTGACGGCACTGAGAACGCTGGGGTCGGTTTCTAATTTGAGCCGCTTCTCCAAGATTGGCAGTTTGCTGAGGTCTCGCTCCAGGGCGAGTTGGGAAATTGCTTTGCGGCGCTCTTCCGGCAGTGGGTCAACCAACTTTGCCATATCGAGCACGGCCTTGATGGCGCGCCGCAGATTGTTGTTGGTTTCCGCTACTTCTGCCTTGGTTCGAACCAGACGCACAATGGCACCAGTAGGATCTTTGATTGGCTCTTTGGTGTCAATCCGCAGCAGTGATTCTGCTTTTACGGAGTCTGGATCACCAGCAAAACTGAAGGCAATGGATTGAGTCGGCGATACTTCAAAGAGATAAATATCTCCCTCCTTCCAACTGGTGAGTAGCTTGGGAATATCAGGGTCATCGTTTCCCGCCAGTTGGTTAATCAGGGCGACTTGATTGCTGCTTTCCGTGGTGACGAGCGCAGTGGCAATAATCTGTCTGGCCGTCAAGTCCGTCTGAGCTTGGGCGGAAACACCTCCGCTGGTGAGCACCATGGCAAAGGCGAAGAATGCCTGACGAAGGACTGCGTGTGGATGCGGCATCATTTGGGGAATGGGAGGGCTGAGAAAGAATGGGGCGGTCCGCTCCCCCGGACCGCCCCGCCGCCGTGGCGGCATTTAACAACTCACTTGAACTGAACGGCACTTTTGATAGAAGACCACTACTTGGCCTTGAACGTCCCTTTGAGGAAGGGTTCGCCAAAGACATTGTCGTAGGTCTTCAAGATTTTGAACTGGCCATCGGCCTTGGTTTCACCAATGAAAACGTTCTTGGTGAGGTGGTGATTCTTCTGAGTGGTCACCTTTCCGCCAGGGCCATCAAAGCTGATACCCTTTTCGAGTTCGGCAATCACGAGCGGAACATCAAAGCTGCCAGCGGCCTCCACGGCGGCCTTCCAGAGATAGACGCCGTTGTAACTGAGAACCATTGGTGAACAGGTGACACGACCTTCTTTGACGATTCCAGGTACCGTGCTCTTGGCGAGCCAAGCTTGGAAATCGGCGATGAACTTCTCGTTGGCTGGTGACTTGATCGACTGGAAGTAGGTCCAGCAACCGAGTTGGCCGACAAGTTGTTTTGCGGGCAGGCCACGGAATTCGTCTTCAGAGATGGAGAAGCTGACGACGGGGCAGGTTTCGGATGAGAGACCTGCTGCTGCATACTCCTTGAAGAACGGGACGTTGGTGTCTCCATTCAGGGTGCTGACAACACAGGCATCGCCACCAGCGGTGAACTGCTTGATCTCAGCAACAATCTGCTGGTAGTCGGTGTGGCCGAAAGGCGTGTATTTGCCAGCAGAGATGATCTTGCCAGTTTCGTCCTTCGTAAAGCCTCCGCCAATGTTTTCCAACGGAACGCCTTTGCTGAGGAGATACTCCAACAACACAAGGTTTGTGGTCTGTGGATAGACGTAGTCGCTGCCGAGAAGGTAAAACTTCTTGTAGCCCTGTTCGAGGAGGTAATCGACCGCAGGGGTAGCCTGCTGACCGACTGCTTCAGCGGTATAAAAGATGTTTGGGGACATCTCTTCACCCTCGTATTGGACCGGGTAGAACAGCAGACCTTTATTGCTTTCGAACACGGGCAGCACAGATTTGCGGCTGACTGATGTCCAGCAACCAAAAGTCACTGCTACCTTGTCTTGCTCAAGCAGCTGCTTGGCTTTCTCTGCAAAGAGCGGCCAATTCGAGGCTCCATCGACGACGACGGGCTCGATCTTCTTGCCGAGGACGCCGCCGGCGGCGTTGATCTCGTCAAAGGTGAAGAGGAGCACGTCGCGCAATGACGTCTCTGATATCGCCATCGTACCGCTGAGGGAGTGAAGGACACCGACTTTAACGGTATCCTCTCCCAATAGCTGCGCCGGATTGGCGATAGCACAGAGCGTTGCGAACGCTGTGATGAGTTTAGGAATCTTCATTTGTGTGATGTGATGGTAAGGGGGGCGGGGTTTTCTGGGTGGGATTAGAAGGCGATGGTGATGCCTGCTGTGCCTGTGAAGAAGTCTGAGTCTGGGTTCACAGGGATAACGGAGTCATTCGTGTGGTAGAAGGTGACACCAATGTTTGCGCTGATGTTCTTGGTCATCGCGTAAGTGGCGGATACACCTGCGGAGGCGAACGAGAATCCGGCATCGCCGCCGTGGAAGTTGTCAGTGTCAAACGCGACGCTGATAGGCAGGCCAAGGGTAAGCTTGCCAAAGGATTTCGATGGCCCGATACCAAGCTGAGTTACAAGGCCGGTATCAAAGGAGATCTCGTCGGCGACGCGGCCATGCAGCAAGAGGAAGGGATTCAAGACTCCGTCGCTATAAGCGATTTTAAAGTCTACGATGTGCTCAATCTGTTCGGCATAGTTCCAGGACTGATAGAGCAACGTGAACTTCCAGTCATCGACGGCATAGGAGAAGCCTCCCCAAACGTCGATCTCTTGAATGCTGCTGCCGATTGTGGTCGGTGCGTTGTCATTCACATCCCACCAAGTGCCGATGATCGCCGTCCAGCCGCCGCCGAGGTCGAAGCCAAGTTCGAGGAGTGGGTGGAAAAGCGGATCACTGAATGAGTTCCCAGCCGCCCAGATGTCCTGGCCGTAGGAGACGAAGTGAGTATCTACAGCGAGACTGAGGGTCCCGGTAACGAACGGTGTTTCGGGTTCGGCCGGTGCCATCGGACTTGGAGATTTGCCGGAAGTTGTGGTTCCGGCAAAGGCGGCACTGCTCAGGAGAGAGGCTGTGCCGATAGCGAGCATCATCGAACGGAGCGACGAGTTAAGAGGCGAGGAGCAAGTAGTTTTCATTCGGTCTATTGAGAGGTTTCTTGGGTTTGTGTTGATTGATGTTCCTTGGGAAGTCATTGCGACTGTTCCGTTGGAGTGCCTGTTTGGCTGAGCACTGCGTGTGCCAGAAACCTGAAGTCTGCGTATGAAGATGGTGAATAGAATTCACTAGCCAATTTGGATATTGGTGTGTGCAGATGGCACGAAATCAGCACTCAGGGACTCGATTGGTAAACGCGCCCATGCCCTTTGAAGAATTGAATATCACCGAGACCATCGATGCTCGGAAGCTACTAATGTTGGTCACTGTCGCAGAGGAAAAGACTCTGGCGTCGGCGGCATGTCGCATGAACCTCACCCGCTCAGCCTTGAGTCATGGACTCAAGGCATTGGAAGAGGAGATGGGGTGCTCTCTCTTTGCGCGTGCCCAGGGTGTGCTGGCCCTCAGTCCGAAGGGTTATGAACTTCTGGAGCATGCCAGGATGATTCTGAAACTAATGCATGTCGCGAGGATGAGCCTCCGATAGGCCCATTTCAATGCTACTGAGCTAGCCAAGCTCGCCATCCCTTAAATTCAGTGATGTCTGGAAGGTTTCTCACTGCCGAGGCTTCGCAAATGAAGCCACAGACTTCGGTGCCATCCTCTAAGGGGACTCGACCCAATCCGAGTGGCGCAGCGATGGCGTTTAAAAAGGTGCCAACCGATGCGTGGGGAAGATTCCAGATTTCGCAATCGATGGATGCGCCTGCTTCGTTGCCTTCTGATCGAACCAAACCAGGGCGCGCTGGAATGCCATTCATTGGCGGGATACAGTGCATGCGATAGACGGGGGCGGTGCGTGTGCGTGCGCGCAATCTGCCCCCGCGACTGGTTAACTGATGATTGAGTGGCAGACCTTCAAGGTGGGCACCGAAGACTGCGATATCCATTCCCTCAGAAGGCCAGTCGATTTTGGGTGTCGACGAACTTGATACTGTGGAGGTTCCGATGGGCAGTTCCTGAGCTCCATGGAAGGCCTCAGCAACCTTTGCCAGTCGCGCATCTTCAAACGCAGGCGCGCAAAACGTCACGCCCCACGGCATGTTGTTTGCCAGAAAGCCTGCGGGTACCGCCCATGCAGCGAGATCCAAGAGGTTCATGAAATTGGTGTAGCGACCCAGGTTCGAATTGAGAGCAATCGGGTTATTATCGACATCTGCGACCGTGTAGATGGTGCCAGCGGTGGGTAGCATCATGGCATCGATCTCTGTCCATAGCGGTTCTGATGCACGACGCAGTTCCGCGAGTTTGTACTGCGCTGCGAAGGCATCGACAGCAGTGGCCGTTGCCGCGCCTGCGATGATCTTATGCGTTACTGCATGGAGAGCTTCAGGATTGCCTTCGATGAAGGAGCGGATAGCTGCATAGCGTTCGGCCACCCAAGGGCCGCCATAAAGGAGGCTGGCGGCATCGAGGAAGGGCGAGGCGTCAACCTCGACGACGGTATGTCCGAGGGCCGTTAGCCGCTCGACACTTTTCGCAAAAAGCGCTGCAGCGGATTCGTCCCCAAAGAATTCGAGTTGATGCGGTTGTGGAACGCCAATGATTTGCGATCGACGCGGTGCGCGCTTCGGTGATTCATTCGGCCTTGCGTAGGCATCTGCTGGATCGTAGACCGCTGCGACTTGACAGACCTGCCAAGCGTCTGAAACCGTCAGCGCAAAGATCGATCCGCAGTCAAGCGTGCGGCATGCGGGAACTACGCCGCTGCAACTGAGCAGCCCTCGGGTTGGCTTCATGCCCACGAGATTATTGAACGCAGCGGGCACCCTTCCTGAGCCTGCGGTGTCTGTGCCGAGTGAAAAGCTGGCCAAGCCTAGCGCAACGGCCACCGCAGAACCTGAACTGGAGCCGCCAGGGATGTAGGTCGCGTCAAAGGCGTTCGGGGCAATCCCATACGGGCTGCGAACGCCAACCAGACCCGTAGCAAACTGGTCGAGGTTGGTTTTGCCCATGGGGATTGCACCTGCTTCAATCAGGCGTTGAACAACAAACGCAGAATGGTCTGGGTGATAGGCATAGTCTGGACAGCCTGCCGTGGTGGGCAAACCGGAGAGATCAATATTGTCTTTAATTGCGAAGGGAATGCCATAGAGCGGTAAGTCTTCGGGAGATTTTTGCTCCAATGCGACCAGCCGTCGTTCCATGTCTGACCAAGTGGGTCTGCTGATCCAAATTCGTGGATCACCCTCTGCTGCCGCTTCCCACATCGTTCGAATCACGTCGCGTGGATGAAGTGATCCGCTGCGGTAACTGCGGGCGAGGGTGTCAATGGTCCAGTCTGTTAGCATGGGGAGATTGTGGCAAGGGTTTGTCCAGGTGAAACGGTTTGCCCTTCGCGACAACGTACAGCGGAGACGGTGCCTGCTGTGGGAGAGTGAATTTGAATTTCCATCTTCATTGCTTCAACGAGGGCGATGACTTGACCTGCTTCGACGGTGTCTCCAGCCGTCATGAGCATCTTCCAGAGGCTGCCACTTACGGGGCTATGTACAACCTCGTGACCATCTTCAAGCACCCAGTCGGAGGTCTCCTCGATGGTTGTCAATTCTACAGCTGAATCCAGATTAATCCCCTTGGCCTCCCATCGGGCGCGTTCTTCCGCGAAGGCCTGACGCTGAGTCTTCCTGAAGGTTTCGATGTCTTCAGCCTCTGCTTCAAGGAACGCTTGGTAGTCACGAAGTCGGAAATGAGTCTCCTCAATCTTTGGGGTGTAGCGGCCCTGCGGAAAGTCATGGCGCAATTGGAGAATCTCTTCAGCGCTCACAGGATAAAATTTCACCTGATCAAAAAACCTCAGTAGCCATGGTCTGCCTGGCTCAAAGCTATCGGTGCTGCGATATCGATTCCACATCTGGATGGTGCGTCCGACGAACTGATAACCCCCAGGACCTTCCATTCCATAGATGCACATGTAGGCACCGCCTATCCCGACTGCGTTTTCTGGCGTCCAAGTGCGCGCTGGATTGTATTTGGTCGTGACAAGACGATGCCGCGGATCCATCGGGGTCGCGACGGGCGCTCCTAGATAGACATCGCCAAGCCCCAGCACCAAGTAGTTGGCTCCAAAGACAATCCGTTTGACGTCTTCAGTGGAATCGAGGCCGTTAATCCGCCTGATGAATTCGATGTTGCTAGGGCACCAAGGGGCATCTGCACGAACGGATTGCATGTACTTTTGGATTGCCTCTTGAGTGGCGGGATCATCCCAGGAAAGTGGCAGATGCACAACGCGTGACGGCACTTCGAGATCATCAACCTTGGGCAAATCTGCGCGAGCAGCCTCAATCAAATCGATCACATCGTGAAGACAGACTTGGCGTGAATCAAAATGAACCTGCAGTGATCGAATGCCCGGCGTGAGATCAATGATGGCGGGATGGCGATTTGCTTGAAGCGCCAAGTAAATTGCGTGAACCCAGAAGCGCAGATGAATTTCCAGCACTAGCGGCCCAAATTCGACGAGAAGGTAGCGATCTCCAGAGGGCCTATAGACGATTTCAGGGCAATCGGGGGTCGCAGGGATACGATGGATGATAGCGCTCTCAAAGGAGGGCGGCATTTTGACTTCCTCGATACGATTTGGAGGAGGCGACAGTGTCTCAATCAACGATTCTTGGTCCCTCTCGGTTGCACGTGCTTCTGCTTCCGTGACTTGCTGGAACCTAACTTTGTCGCCGGGGCGTAACTGACCAAGTTTCCACAAATCCGCGGTAATCACCACGGCGGGACAGACGAATCCACCAAGGCTTGGCCCATCGGGGCCGAGGATGATCGGCATGTCGCCAGTGAAGTCGATTGAACCGACCGCGTAGGCGTTGTCGTGGATGTTTGACGGGTGCAGTCCCGCCTCTCCGCCATCGGCTCTTGCCCAGGTGGGTTTGGGACCGATGAGGCGTACGCCCGTCCGCGCAGAATTGTAGTGCACCTCCCAGTCGGTGGAGAAAAACATCCTGATGTCCTCTGGGGTGAAAAATTCTGGCGAGCCATGCGGACCATAGAGCACTGAAATTTCCCAGCGATTGGTATAGCTGGGCCGAAGTGACGCTGGTAGTGGTATGTGGAGTGAGCTTTCTAAACACTCACTGAGGGGCAACACATCGCCGATCCTGAGCGCCCTGCCTGCGTGACCACCGAAGTTACCCAGTGTAAAAGTGGACCTGCTTTTGAGGTAAGGAGGTGTCTGAATGCCGCCTGCTACGGCGAGATAGGCGCGACAACCGGGACCCGATGCGGTGCCGATCTTGAGTGTCTGTCCAGGTTGAATCTTGACCGGCGTCCAAAACGGCAGGGCTAGCCCATCGACTTCTGCTGGCATGGGTGCACCGGTGAGACATAGGGTTGTCGCGCAGTTGAACTTTAACGTCGGACCTGTGGCGGTGATCTCTAAGCCTGCTGCGTCTGCTGAGTTGTTGAGGATGCGATTGGCAAGACGCAGCGCGAGACCATCCATCGCTCCTGAGGGTGGCACACCGACCTCCCAAAAGCCGATGCGGCCAGGGTAATCTTGAACTGTCGTCATCGTGCCGGGTGCAAGGACGTC
>CAZCAL010000083.1:0-5705 GCA_964496625.1 uncultured Verrucomicrobiaceae bacterium
TGCATCATGCCGAAACAGATAGCGCCTTGGCCACGACCACACTGTTTGGTAAAGACGGTCAGGTGTTGCTGGTGATGGGCAAAGATCCACACAATCAGCCTCTGATGTTCACCCACGGAAATCCACGCGGATGAGAGCTTCCTTAGCCGTTTTTGCTGCACTGTTTTTCGGCGTAGTTTTACCCGCGCCAGGGCAGTCCACGACCGCGCCAGTGGGTAAGGAAGCTGCCGCGACCGATGGGCAGGTCTGGGGGGCGCTGGTTTATGCGGTGACGGATAAATCGAAGCTGACCGGGTCCAAAGAGATCGCACCGGGGTTGGTGCCAGATCTCTACAAGCGACTTGGCAAAGCCTTCTCGTTTACGGAGTTCGAGATCCTCGGTCAGCACACTCAAGATGTATTCCGCGAGTATGAATCGTGGGTAGTGCCATCGCCCGAGTTGTTTCTGAAGGTCGATTCAAAGGGCCCCGCAGAAGGCGGCGGCATCAATCTACACCTGCAGTTTTGGCGTCAGCAGCAAGTGCTGGTTAAGACAGACACCATCCTTCGCGCCAACAGCCCCCTCTTTATCCAAGGGCCGAAGTGGCGCGATGGGCAGCTGATTTTTGTTCTCGCTCTGAAGCGTGAGTGATCGGTGCTGAATGCATGGAGCGCGGACCTTCGAGTCCGCCGCGAGGGTCCATCACAAAGCCGTCTGGATTGTCCGTTGAAGCACCTTAACTGCTCAAGGCATCTCAAGGCATGAAGCCCTGATTACTCACCCCCGCCCCCCCGGCGCTTTCGCCTTCGGGTCGAGTTGCTGATAAACGCCGAAGTCATTGTAAAAAAAGCGTTTGGCCAGCTTGTACATCCAGTGCGTCTCTGGGATTTCTTCTTCGTCGCGCCATTGGCTGGTGCGGGGTTTCATGCGTTCCACTTCGGCCAGGGCAGTTTGGCGGATGGTGGTGTCTTTGGCACCATGCCTTTCGGCGAGTTCCTTTACCAAATCAGGGCGCTCCAGCACGATGCAGCCACGCGTGTGTTTGGCGGCGGTCTCGCGGAAATCCTTGAGGAAGCCGGACTGTGTGAAGACATCGAAGAGATCGCGATCTGTGCGGACGTTTTCGGTGGCAAATTGGATGATCGGGCAGGGCTCCAAGCCACCAGTGGGTCCGATATGATGGCTGATACCGGTGGCCATGGGGCAGAGGGCCTTCCCGTTGTGGTCATAGTAGGCATCCACGATCGCGATGGGCATCTGGCTGCGCATCTGGGTGACGAAGCGCCGGACCTGGGTGATCTGATCGGGTGTCAGCGCCAGTTGTTCATTGATCTGCGGGCCGACGGGACGGTAGGTGTGATACCAGGTGTAGTGGACGCCCATATCGATGAGCTTTTGCAGCCAGTCACGCGTGAGGAGGTCATCGATATTGCTTTGGCAAAGGCTGGTGGCGACTCCGGTGAGGAGCTTCGCATCCAGGCAGTTGCGCAGACCGCGGAGAGTGCGGTTCAGCACGTCTTTGCCGCCCCGTCGCTCGTTGCTGACGGTGCTAGTGCCCTCGACGCTCACTAGGGGGGTGGCATTGCCGAGCTTGCGCAGGGTTTGCGCAGCTTTTTCCGTGATTAATTGGCCATTGGTAAAAATCTGGAAGTAGCAGTCTGGATGCGTGGCCAGAAAGTCGAAAAGCTCTGGATGCATGAAGGGTTCCCCCCCCAAAATGCCGAAGAAGGCATTGCCATGGCGCTTGGCGTCATGGACGATTTTGTTGAGTTCATCCAGTTTGATCGCTTCTCTCGGCTTGTCCACATCCACCCAGCAGCCTTGGCAGCGGAGGTTGCAGGAGTTGAGGATGGAGATGTATAGAAACGGGGGAAAGAATTCCCCCTGCTTCATGCGCTTTTTGAAGAGCATGACGCTGCGAGCGCCTTTGAATCCAAAGTTCCAAGCGATCTTGGCGAGACACTGCGGATCGACGGTGCGGAGAATGCGGCTGGTGAGGGGGATGACCATGAGGGCAAATGTTGAGGTTAGGGTTCCTCTGCGGGGCTGGAGTCGTCTGCGTGGGTGGTTTCTGCCATGCGGCGGATGGTGCCGTCGAGGTATTCAATGTAGCCCTGCACGTCCAAACTCTCTTCTTCGGGCTCTCCACGCACGGCGTAAAGCCAGCCTTGTTCATACGGATCTGAGCGGACGATGCAGGCGTCCTCCTTTAAATACGGATTACCGCCGGCAAAAGTTCCGCTCATCACGCAATAAACATCGGAGGCGGCCTTGAATCCTTCCACCCAGCCGACGATTTCTCCCGGTGCGACGGGGCCTCCCTCAGCCGGCTTCCAGTCGCAATCTACCAGCTCTCCCAACATGCGGGTCGCAAATTTGGTGAAGCCGACACGCCAAAGATTATCCTCTCCCTCGATCTTCGCCATCCAGTAGTGGGAGCGCGAGTAACGGAAGCTGTCCGGAAAGCGGGCGGAGAAGCGGGAGTGCTTGTAGCGAACGAAATTCAGCGGCATGGGGCGGGCAGTCTCCAGTTTTTACGGCGGGTTGCAAGCTGGGAGGTTGATTTTGCGCTCTGGCTGCCGGATAAGCAGGGCCTATGGAACTGATCAATGACGTCCCCTCCGTACCGACTGCCGTCGGCCCATACTCGCAGGCCGTGAAGAGCGGTGGGCACCTGTTTTGCTCTGGGCAGATTCCGATCGACCCGGCGGTCGGGAAGATTGTGGCAGAAGATGTGGAAGGTCAGGCCCGTCAGGTATTGGCCAATATCCAGGCGCTTTTGGCTGCCCAAGGACTCGAGATGCACGACGTGGTGAAGGCGACAGTCTTCCTGCAAAATATGGCAGATTTCCCGAAGGTGAACCCGCTCTATGAAGCCGCGTTTCAGGGCCACAAGCCAGCGCGATCAACGGTGGCTGTGGCGGGATTGCCTCTGGGTGCCTTGATTGAGATCGAGGTGATCGCCCAGCTCTGATCCTATTCTTGGGGCTTCCTTCGATAGGCTTGCTGCCTGCCATCGCCGCGGTAGAGGTACATTCTGTTCACGTCAGAGATCGTGGTGATGATCCATGGTGAAAGTTGGTTGCGGCCATTTTTGGTAAAGACCAAGTCATCCGCAAGATAAACGCATGAGTGAAAGGCGTCCCCAGTAGTATTGTCCACAAAGAAAAGAATGTCGCCGTACTTGTAGGGTGGTGGCACGGGCGTGAAGCCTTCTAGCACTGAACTGGTGGCCAGTCTGGCGTCCAGTAGGTACTCATGTGGGTCGTAGTTGAGAAAGTTTAGGGATGTCCAGTGGCAGTCTGGCAGCATGCCGTGGCGGGCGAGATCGAACGACGGGTAGGTGTAGATCAGCTTCCGTGGTAAGGCGGGAATGATGTGGGCGATGTCCAGGCGCTCATCCACGCCAGATTCTTGGAGTGAGAGCAAGACCGGCTCGATGTCCTTGCGGCGTGTGCCATAGCCGAGCGTCCAGTAGTTTAGCAGGTCGTCAATATTGGTTGTGCTGGAGACTTCGATTTTGACCAATAAGGAGCGAGTGCGTGTGAAGGCCTTGAAAACTAATCTAGCCTCTGCGTCGGACTCTGCATAGTTGAGCAGCAGACCCAAATCACTAAATGCCCATGTTTCGCCGCGCCTATAGGCCAATTGGCGGATCTTCTGCACCAAAGCAGGCCGTAACCGGCTGGTGCGGTACCAATCTTCAACTTTGTCCGTCAGGATCAAGACGGGATCGCGGTGAAACTCATTGATCTCGTACTTCGAAAGTTCGGTGTACCACTTGGATCGAATCTCTGGATCAAGGTTTTCGACATCGCCAATGGCTGGGAAGAGATGCACCCAGCCGCCCTCTCTCACGAAGGCGTTCGGCTGTTGGAGGGAGGTGGAGAGGCTTTCAGGCAGGCCCGCCATTGCGAAAATAGCCGGTAGATTGGAGAATTCGGAGTCCGGCAGACTCCACCGCGGACGCGTGCTGGGGAGCGGGTAGGAATCTACCAGCGCACGGGGTGCTTCCAAGAAAATGGGGTAGCACTTGATAATGCCCCACGGGCCCGGCTTGGCGTAGAAACCGTTAGGGCTGGACTCGTCTCGGGCGACGGGGGCCGCTGCGGTTGCAATGGGCACGGTCACCTGTGCCCGAGCGGAGGGTGCTGCCAGTGACAGGGCAACGGCTGTGAAAGAGAGATAAAAGAAAGTCGGAACCTTTGGAGTCCGACTACTAACGGTAGGCTGGGGGTTCATCTTTGAGTAAAGGGACGCGAATTCTAGCAGCGATCCGCTTTTTAACAACGGATTCCCAAAGATGTTTCTTTGATGATTCGGCGTCTATGCCAAAGCCTCGCCTGCCGTGCCGGCTCCTCAGACAGACTCCACCACTACTTCGCGCTCGGCGTTGACTCCCATCGCGAAAAGACCCGCCAAAATGAAGGCTCCTGCACATAGCCATACCCCTTCGTGGTAGTCGGCATTGGTATCGAAGCGCTTCAAGACGGCGGTGAAGAGGATGGGTTGGATGGCCGCGCCAAAGTTTCCCCACATGTTTGACCATCCAAAAAGTTGTGCCTGATGGCGACCGCTGATGTCCTGCATCGTCGTCCACATCGCTGGGAGTCCAACATCAGCAAAGAATGCCACTAGGCCGAACGCAATCGCCATCGCAATGGGGCTGCGGGTCTGTAGTGCGATGAGGTAACAAGCTGCGGCTGCAAATTTGGTAACGGACATCGGTAACATCCGTCCCATCCGCTTTCCCCAGTTTTGAGTGATCAGATCCGTGACGAGGCCGCCCAAAGGTAGAGCCAAAATCCCGATGAATAGAGCGGCGGTGGTGATGCCTCCCGCCGTGGCATCATCAAGCAACATCACCTTTTTCAAATAATCTGGAAAGGAAAGGATCAGAAACGCCCAGCCAATGTTTGTGAAGAACTGCACAGCGTTCGCATACCAGAGATTGGCGCTCTTGCAGGCAGCAGCCAGTGGGAAGCGGCGGGGGCGCTGCTTGGCAGGAAGGAAGTCGCCGCGACCTTCTGCCAAAAGGGAAATTTCCGCTTCGTTGCAGCGTGGGTGCTGGCGTGGATGCTCCCGAAAGACACGCCAGTAGGCGATCGCTACGAAGACTCCGGTAAAACCATAAAGCCATCCCGCCCAGCGCCAGTCATTGGCCCGCAGGATGACGAAGGCTGTCAGGGCCGGTGCCGCCGCGCCACCGATCCGACCACCCAACGAGATCGCGCTACTGGCGAGCCCCCGGGAATCAACGTGCGCCCAGCGTGTCAGCAGACCGCTGCTGGCTGGATAGTAACCGGCTTCGGCCAACCCACAAAACAGGCGGGCAAAGAAGAGGGTCATGAACCCGGTGGAAAAACTCGTCGCTGCCGTGAAGATCGACCATGCGGCGATGTAGATGGTAATGAGCATCCGCGATCCAAAGCGATCACTTAGCCACCCAGCTGGCACCTGGAAGAGCGCATAAGCCCAAAAAAACGCGCCTTTGATCCAATCGGATTGCCAAGTCTCCAGGTGAACCTTTGCCTGGAAGGAATCTGAAGCGATGATGTTGGCTAGACAGATCCGGTCTAGATACATCAAAAAAGCCACCAGGGTCGCAGTGCCGAGGATTTGGTGGCGGACGTTGGTGGGTGCAGAGGGGGTCACAGTCCGCAGGCTAATGGCTGCGGCTGCAAACTGGCAAGCTTATCTCTCGGAAAACTCCGATTTTTAGGTT
>CAZCAL010000083.1:5715-13712 GCA_964496625.1 uncultured Verrucomicrobiaceae bacterium
TGGCATGAAGATGTGAATCATCACGTCGCCGTAATCGAGGATCAGCCATTGACTCTCAAAGTGACCATCGGAAACCCGAGGAGGGATATCGTGATCCTCCTTCATTCGGACGTCGATCTCATCGCGGATGGCGCGTAGCTGTGGGGTCGAATTGGCCGTGCAGATGACGAAAAAATCACTGACTGGCGATAGACCACGCACATCGAGGATGACAATGTCTTCAGCCTTCTTGTCGTCTGCGTAGCGTGCGCAGAATTGCGCTGTCTTGATGCCTTCCATGCGGTTACCGTTGCGTGCGGGGAGTTGGTGTCACGCGTTGACAGTATGCTTTCTCCATTCTCACGGATAAAGCAAGTACCTCTGCCGTTGAGAGCGAAATGAATCGTTGTAGCGCTGCCAGCCAGCCACAATGGTAGCGGGGGGAACGCCCCGACGCAGGCTTTGGTAGAGCGATTCGCTGCCGTACACTTTATTAAAGAGATTCAGCGAGCTGCTACTCATTCGGCTCAGCACCCGGCCGCCCGTCAGGCGATTGAGTTCCGCCAACATAAAGACGTCTAATCCTGTCAGGTCTGCTTGAGCGCGTGGATTGATGTTCAGGCTCACTCCGCCGAAGGTCTTGTTGGAGTAGGCAGAAAACGAAACGCCCGGCGCATTGAGACTGCGGCAATAGGCCAGCATCGTGGCTGCGCTGACCCCGTCGGCAGCCGCTGCGCCAAAGGGATTGTTCCCTCCGATGCCCGTGTCCATTGCTGCTGCGCCTCCCAGGATGCCTGTCGTCACATAATAGAGAGGAGAGGTTGCATACGGGATGTTTGGGGAGGTGCGGTACCAGCGTAGTCCTGTGTCTTGCCAGACCATATTGCGGCTCCAGCCCTGCATTTTTACCACATTCAGCCTGGGGGCGCGACTGATCCACCCCTGGGAGGCCGTCATCATGGCTAGTTCGCCCGCAGTCATGCCGTGGACGTAGGGGACGGGGATTTGGCCGACGAAGGACTTCCACTTCGCCTCCAGTGGCGGACCCTCTACCCGCCAACCGCCGATTGGATTTGGCCGGTCCAGGACGACGAACTGCTTGCCATTCTCTGCCGCCGCCTCCATCGCCACCACCATTGTGCTAATGTAGGTGTAGCTGCGGCAGCCGATGTCTTGCAGGTCAAACACCAAAACATCGATGGGAGCCAGCATCGCCGCCGTCGGCTTCCGCGTTGGGCCGTAGAGCGAATAGATGGTCAAGCCAGTGACCGCATCCCGCTGGGTCGCCACATGCTTTCCCGCCCCAACCGTGCCGTCGATCCCGTGTTCCGGTGCATACAGGGCGGTTAGCGCAGAACCAAGCGCCCTCTGGAAGACCACCCGAGTGCGTTCCCCGCGACCCGTCATGCTAGTTTGGTTGGTGATCAGGCCCACTCTTTTCCCGCGCAGGAGATCAAAATTTCGCGATGCCAGAACATCCACGCCCAACATGAATGGGCCGCCTCGTTGGGAAGCCACCGTTTGCGATTGCTGAGGGATCTGACAGGCTGTGATGCCTAGCCAGCTGAGCACACACAATACTTGGACTGCAAACCTTTGGCGTTTTTTCCGATGCATGGCTGCGACGCTAATACTTAGCAAAAAAACGGCAACCAAGAAACCTTGTCGCGAATTTGGCGGGGGCGGGGGCATGAATTTTCTGGTATCTTTCGCCAACGGGTCGGGCTACTAGGGAGCCTTTACCTGAAATGGCTGACGTATTGATTCCCGATTGGGGCACTTGGGACCCCGGCACTCGCGCGACTTTGATGTTCGTGGTCGATGAACCACGCGGCCAAGTGCTCCTGATTCGCAAGAAGCGAGGCCTCGGTGCAGGCAAAATCAATGGTCCAGGCGGGAAGATAGATCCAGGCGAAACCGCCCTCGAATGCGCGGTGCGGGAAACCCAGGAAGAACTGGGCGTGACTGCGCTGGACCCGGTGAAGCATGGCGAATTGTGGTTTCAGTTCGTCGATGGCATGCGGATGCATGTGGCGGTTTTTGTGGCGCGTGCCCATGAGGGGGAGGCTTACGAGACGCCGGAGGCAATCCCCATCTGGACCGCCATGGATTCGCTGCCATTTGACGAAATGTGGGCGGACGACCGGGAATGGCTGGCGAAGATGCTGTCCGAACGCGGGCTTTTTTGTGGGAAATTCGTTTTTGAAGACGACTCCATGCTCCACTGTGACATGGTTTGGGATGCGTCGGGGTGGATGGATGGACTTTCCGGTTGACGATTCGCCGCAACCTCCTACTTTAGCCGCCCGTTTTCCAATCCACACAAACCGAAGAACCCTCCTGTATGACGCACATTCAAGTTAGAAAAGGCGAACCTGTTGATCGCGCCCTCAAACGTCTCAAGACGAAGCTTGAGTCCGAAGGCATCATGGAGGAAGTCCGCCGTCTGCGCTCCCACGAAACTCCGGTTGAGCGCCTCCGCCGCAAGGCCCGCGCAGCTGCTAAGCGTGGCAAGATCCGCTTCCGCTTCACGATGCCAAAGCCAACCGACAAGGCTGACGGCGCAGCGGCTGAATAAGCCTGCTTTCATTCTTCATCGCTGCCCCGACTTTGATCGGGGTCGTATGCACACGACCGCTGACCAGGAATTCCTGGCAGCGGTTGTTTGGTATTAGGCGGGTCGTGCCTTCCGGCAGACATCGCAAACTTCGTCGCCTGCCTCGGTGATGCGGAAGTCGAGCTTTGGATCGTCAATTTCTGTTTTACCACAGACATTGCATTTGTGGAAGTAAGGGGCTTCTGGCGCCTGGGCCGCATTGAATCGCTGACGCCGTTCCATGGCGATGGCCCGCGCTTTGGTTTGTTTCAGAAGACCGGGGCCAAAGGTAATGAGGAAATTCAGGTTCGCCAGCAGGATGGGCCAGAACTGACGGCTATCGCCCATGATGATGAAGACGGCGGAAGCCACAGACATCCATGCCAGCCATCGCACCTTCACGGGAATGAAGAAGTAGAGTCTTAACTCCAGATCTGGGTAATACACAGCAAACGCCAGGAAGAAGCTCTGCGAGAGCCAAAAGCTGCTCGCAGGGACATTAAAAAACAGAGCACCGACTGCGACAAAGAACCAGCCGCCGAAAACGTAGAAATTCAGGCGAAACGGCCACCATGCCTCATCCAGGCCACGTCCGATCCACATGAGAATGAGGATGCCAAATAGTCCAAAGATCGGAGTCAGTGAACCTGGAATGATCATGAAACTAAACAGCCGCCATACCTCGCCGGCCCAGATGGCGTGAGGCTTAAACTCTAGCAGATCGAGAAATTCCCCGCCTCCTCCTCTGAGGTCTGCGACCAGGGCGCTCACTAAGGTGACTAGCTGGAGCGCGCCGATGAGCGTCAGGATGTGGGGAATGGCAAACCTGGCAAATCGGGATTCTAGACTGGTGAGTAGCGACATGGTCTTGGGAGGTTACCGTGGCGGACTTCCTCGCGAATCGCAAGCCCGCAGGCAAGGGGATGGCGAAACTTCTGGACCACCGCAGATTGCTATATTTGATTCGGCGGTCGTTTGAACATGCTATAGGCCTTTGGCGTCCGAGTCAGATTGCATTCTTCCCTGTTAGTCATGAAGTTTTACCGCATCTTACGTTTTGTGGCACTGATCTGCTCCTATGCAGCTCTACAGGCGGGCGCGAATGGCCAGATTGTCATCGCGGGCAATGGCACTTACACGCAGGACTTCAATAGCATGGGAACTGCGTCTGGAGGCAGCTATCCAGTTGGATGGACGGGGATCAAACTGGGGGGATCGAATGCCACGGTCATTGGGGCTGCGGTGAATCCTACCACGGGAACTGGAACTAGCACGACTGGTGCAATCTACAACTTTGGCGCCGCCGGAAATCCGGACCGTGCCCTGGGCTCGCTGGCAAGCAGCGGGTTTTGGGGCGCGATCGGTGCCAGCTTCATGAATAACTCGGGGGAGCCGATTGCCCCAGAGAATATCCAACTGGCGTTTCGCAGTGAACTTTGGCGGGCTGGCCCAAATGCTGCCATCGTCGAAAGTCTGAGCTTTGAGTGGAAAATCGGCGGGACTATGGCGGACTTGACGGGGTGGAGTCCAGTGGAGGTATTTGCCGTCACTGAGGCAGCGGGGGATGGAGGCACGGGAGCTAAGGATGGCAACGCTACTGGAAATTTCGTGGTGCTGCCTCCCACAACCTTCGCGGAAATCACTGGCTGGGATGATGGGCAAGTGCTGAACATTCGGTGGAAGGATAAGGATGATCCACAAAACGATGCCGGTATCGCGCTGGATGACTTTCAAATGATTGTGACGGGTCTTCCTCCTTTCCTTCCGCCACTTTATTGGGATGCCAATGGCAATGTCACTGGCGCTGGTGGTAGCAGCCCTGTTGGAACGTGGGGTGGGGACGATTTTTGGACCACTTCTACAGGCGGAACCGGTGCCACCGGACCGTGGGTGGACGCATCTGATGCAATCTTCTCTGCTGGGAATGATGCGACCAGTCCATACACCATCAATGTGATCGGCAGTCCTGCTGTGGACAGCCTTGTCTTTGAGGATGGCGTGGTCACGCTGGCTGGTGGAACGGTGGTGTTCAACGACAAGACACCATTGGTGGAAGTGAATGCAGCGGAGGCGACGATTGCGTCTGTTTTGGATGGGTCGAGTGGCCTACTAAAGAAGGGCACTGGAAGGTTGAATTTGTCCGGTAGCAACACCTTCACTGGCCAGATTCAGGTCCTCGCGGGATCTCTGCGCATTGAGGCGGATGCAAATCTGGGGGCCAGCAGCAATGAAGTGCTGCTGAATGGTCGGCTGGAAACGGTTGGCCCCATCACCTTCGGAGGGGGACGTTCTTTTTCTGGCGCTGCCACGATTGCGCCGACGCCGGGAACAGAACTGAAATTTCAGGGGCAACTGGGCTTCACTTCGCTGACCATTGCGGATAGTGGATCTGTGAGGTTTGAATCATCAACAAACTCCGTGGGTGCATTGACGCTGGATGCACAGACCTCCATGTCAGGTAGCTCTCTGGTGCTTACAGGTATCACCGTCAATCATGTTGGCGGCACCAGCATCATCAACAATGGTCTCAGCATGGGGGCAGCAGTCCGCACCGTGACGGTCAGCGATCCAGGAGCCGTGCTGGAATTGAAAACCGGCGTTAGTATTCCCGGTCCGGGAACAAATCGGCTGATCAAGGTCGGCGCGGGTACGTTGAAGCTGGCGGGGCTAAATTTGGGACTGAACAAAGTGGCTCTGGGCAACTACGGCGTTGGCGGTGCGCCCATCGATGGGGGGCGGCTGATCATCACGAATCCGAATTCGCTGGGTTCCACCCAGATGTTCTTCAATGTTGGAACGCTGGAGGCGATCTCATCGCTCATTGCAGGCAGCGCCATTCCAATCGGCATTTCATTTGGCGGACGCGATGCCTCCGCTGCCGTATTCACCGGCAGCGACATGGATTTCAATGGAGATTGCACTCTGTTCGCAGCAACGGGCACATCGGGGGAGATCGTTGCGGAAGTGGACAATCATCTGACGCTCAACGGTCGCTTGAGTGGTAGCACTTCTGCATTGGTGTCAGGGTTCACGGTTCGTGGCACGGGTCGGCTTACGCTCAACGGCCTCATGGATACGTTCCTGACTTCACTGCGCATCGCAGACACTGTCACGGTGGACCTGATCTCGCCAGCGCTTGGCTCGGCAACGGTGGTCCCTGCGGTGACAGCTGCACCTGTGCTGGAGCTGGCTGCAAATACGCGGCTGAATATTGGCCGTGTCGGAAACACCACTCAGGTGACTGCCTTCATGGGCTTGAGCGGGGCTGCAGATTCTCTCATCCACTTCGATATTGGCGGTGTAAACCGTGGTGCGGATATTGATGGCTACGATGCATTAGTGCTCGATAAAATGAACAATGGCACCGCTGACATCGCAGGAAACGTAGCCTTTCATGGGGCGATCAAGGTGGATTTTATCAATGGGTTTGCCCCAGAACTGGGCATGGTCTTTGATTTACTCGATTGGGATCCACAGTCGGGCACGCCCGACTTTAGTGGCTTGGATTGGAGCCAGTTGCCCGACATGACATCTGAAGGTTTCGTCTGGGACACCAATGATTTTAGCGTCGATGGCACTATCAGGATTGTCAGTATCAATCTCCAGATTGCGGTCACTCATCCAGTATTGAGAGCCGTAGATCTGGGCAGTCGGGTCGAGTTTCATGTGAATGCGACGGGTGGTGGGCCGATCACCTACCAGTGGAGGAAAGACACGGTCAATCTACCGGGTGAAGAAGCGGCCAGCTTGATTTTGGCCTCAGCCACCGAAGCGGACGAAGGTAACTATGATGTGGTGGTTTCGCGACCTGGGGAGACATTGACCAGTGAGGCATCGACTCTGCAAGTGAATGATCCCGTGTCCAATCTCGTCCTCACTCGAACTCCAGCGGGGACGGTGTATGTGGGTGAAACAGTGACTTTCAGCGTCACTGCGGATGGGACACCTCCGTTCAATTATCAATGGCGTAAAAATGGCATCGCGATCACTGGGCAGACCGGTCCTTCCTTGGTCTTTACCAGCGCATCCCTGTCAAATGCGGGCGATTACGATGTCCTTGTCAGTGGTGCGGGGGCACCTGTCGCCAGTTCGACCCTGTCGCTGTCACTCGTCGATCCCGCGCCCATCGTGACGACGCATTCGCTGCCGCAGACGCTGAAGGTGGGTGAGGCCCTGACGCTTTCCGTCAGCGCTGCGGGACGCCCGCCTTTTAAGTATCAGTGGCGTCGCAATGGTGCAAACATCTCGGGTGCCACGGGTGATACGTTTAGCCTCCCCACAGTGGCCAGCGCCAACGCTGGAGATTACCTCTGCATTGTCACCAACCTAGCGGCGGCTGTGGCTAGTCCTCCCATGCAGGTGGCGGTGGTCGATGATCGACCGCAGTCTTTGATCATGCTCGAAGGTAGCACTGCGACCGTCCGGGTGATCGCGGGTCTCAAGAACTTGACGTTTGCTTGGCAAAAGAATGGCACACCTCTTCCCTCCGACGACCGCTATTCAGTCTCCGCAGACGGTAAAACCCTCGTCATCAAGACTCTGAACACGGGAGACACCGCCACGTATTCTTGCGAGGTCACCGGCCCCGGAGCCACAGTCAGCGGTGGCACCACCACGCTGCGGGTGTTTAATGCGAAGCCGATCCTGGTGCGTCCCGTTACCCTCCCGTTGGCGGTCATTGGCGGAACGTTCATCCACCAAATCCAGGTCGATCCGGCGTCGGAAGTGACTCCAACCTCGTTTGCAGCGACGGGCCTGCCTCCAGGACTAAAAGTGGATACCAAAACCGGTATCATCAGCGGGAAACCCACCGCGACCAAAGTGGGCGGCTACTTCATCAAGCTCAGCGCCATCAATAGGAAAGGCCGCGACGAGGAAACGATCACATTGCCCGTCGCAGCGCTGCCACCAAATACCGTTGGCACTTACACCGGTCCGATTCCCCGACATCCGAGCCTTAGTGCCAACTTGGGTGGGCGGATCGATTTTAAAGTGGCACCCAGTGGTGCCTATTCTGGAAAGCTGATCCTGGGCGCTGCTGCCTACGCCTTCAAAGGCGTGCTGGAAGTGGATGCATCTGGCGGATTGTTGCCCGCCGGTCACGTGGTCATCAAGCGCTCGGGCAGACCTGCGCCACCGCCGCTAGATCTGGCCTTCACCATCGACTTCAGCGCAAATCGCCTCAATACCTCGACCCTGGGGGATGGCATTAGCTCAATGTACTTCGGCGGATGGCGCAACGTTTGGTCAAAGACTGCACTAGCTTCACGCTTCGCTGGTTATCACACGTTTGGCATTGGTCTCCCCGACGGCAGTCCGTTGATTAGCGATCCTGCGATTCCTCAGGGCATCGGCTTTGGCGCATTTACGATTAGCAAGCTCGGTCTGCTAGCCGTCGCAGGCAAAACTTCCGATGGCGAAC
>CAZCAL010000084.1:0-13681 GCA_964496625.1 uncultured Verrucomicrobiaceae bacterium
ACATGGGCGTGCCTCTCAATGCCACCTACCCAGACCACCAAGGACGGCCGATTTATATCGTTGATGACGGTGAGCCGCTGAAAGAATTGGTGTGAACCGAGGAGAGGCTGAATCTTGCGGCTTTGGCGGTCTCCGATTCAGAGTTCGTCATCGGTGCCAGCGGTGAGGACGTCCGAGGATGGTAGGTTGCCTGTGTCTCGCCAAACGTGGGCTCTGTGAATGGCGTGCTGGAGTGAGGGGATAGTGGCTGCCAAATGCATTGGGATCTGCCCAATATGGGCGTCGATAATGAGGGCAATATCCGATGCAGAGCGCATGATGTTTCCAGTATGGAGGTCACTGAGAGCCCATGGCTGACCATTCGCCCAAACGACCCACATCGCTTGCCGAAAGCTGCCGGTAGGCATGACGGCGCGAGCATTTTCAACTGCCTTTTTTCGATCAGCGGCCAGATCTCGGTAGGGATGACACAGGGGTTGCTTGACGATGAGGAAGTCCCCGGTGTCAACAAGGCCAACAATTTCTGTGGGGCAGCCTCCGATCAGGTGGAGCACCATAATTTTATCCAAGATGTCGGGGAGTCTAGCGCTGACGAATTCGACGGAACATCCATAACCGCCGTCGTCACCTAACTCGATCCGTTGCCCTAGCCTGCCGTCCTCTCGAAGGTCAAAGAGTTTGTACACTGAACGTGAATTGAGATCCAACCAAGCTGTTGCTTCCTTGCCCTCTCCCAATCGCTCTATTGAGGGAGATTGGGCGTAGAGAATCCCAAGTTCATCCGATGCGATGCCTAGTCGCTGAAATTGGACGAGTGGGACGTCACGTTGTTGGGTGTCTCTGGTAACAAGGTCATGCCAAACATCAGCCGAAATCGGTTCCCTGGGTGAAGTTTTTCCAGCAACTTCCTTGATTCGGAGCGCTCGCTTTGAATTGAGGATGGCGCACTGAAGCCACTGTTGTCGAGTGACTCTTTCACCGTCAAAGCTGGTTGGGATCCCAGTGCGGAAATCGATTTCGAGCTGGCTGTCGGTCTTGTCATTCAATTGGGGCGTACTCTATTGACTAGCAGAGTACGGCATAGGCCGAATTGTGTCAAGCCGCTGCGGCTGGGGTTCACGCGATCAACTCTCTGATCACGCCCTTGCCTTCGAGGCCGGTGAGGCGCTGCTTGAGGCCGTTGTGGTAATAGGTGAGTTTTTCGTGATTGATGCCAAGGAGATCCAGCGCGGTGGCGTGCAGTTCGTAGCTGTGGGTGATATTTTCGACGGCTTGGAAGCCTAACTCATCGGTGGCTCCGTATGCCGTGCCTCCTTTGATGCCCCCTCCGGCCATCCAGGCGGTGAAGGCACCTGCATTGTGATCGCGGCCTTTTCCAGCGTCTCCTTGGGTCGCCGGCTGCCGACCAAATTCGGTCGTGCAAATGACGAGGGTATCTTCCAGGAGTCCGCGGATTTTGAGGTCGGTCAAAAGGGCGGCGGCCCCTGTATCGAGTACGTTGCCCCAGTAGCCGTGGTCGCGCACAAGGTCTTCGTGGCTATCCCAATTGGGTCGGATCTTTTGGGCTGTAGTGTTTTCGGCTCCACAATAGATCTGCACAAACCGCACCCCTCTTTCGACCAATCGCCGTGCCAGCAGGCACTGTCGTCCGAAGGGGCCGATGTCTTGATGGTCGAGGGCGTAGAGCCTGCGCGTGAGTTCGCTCTCACCGCGCAGGTCCGTGACCTCGGGAGCGCTGAGTTGCAATCGCGCAGCCATCTCGTAGGCGGCAATGCGGGCGTCGAGCTCGCTATTGCCCATCCGATTGCGGCGGTGGTTGGTATTGAGTGTGTGGAGAAAGGAGAGGCTCTGCCGATCTGCTTCGTGGTCAACGCCTGCGAAGTTTGCTGGTGGGAAGAGGTCAGCGATGGGCTGCTCTTCGTTACTGATGTCAAGCGTGGTAGCTTGATGGACGGCGGGTAAAAAACCTGCGCCCCAGTTGATCGGTCCACCTGGTGGGAGGCCTCGCGGGTCGGGGAGAACGACAAAGGCCGGGAGATTTTCTGTTTCACAACCGAGGCCATAAGTGACCCAGGCACCCATGCTGGGAAAGCCTGGCAGCGTTTGGCCAGTGTTCATCATGAAGCAGCCGGGGCCATGCAGCGCAGTCTTACTTTGCATGGAGTAGATGAAGGCCATGTCATCAACGCAGGTGGCCAGTTTTGGGAAGAGACTGCTCATCCATAGGCCGCTCTGGCCATGCTGGCGGAACGGGAAGTAGCTACCCCGACAGTTGCCTGGCTTCGAGGCGAAGAACTGCATCTTCCCGTCAGGATCAAAGGGTTTACCACTGCGTTTGGCGAGCACCGGCTTGTAGTCAAAGGTGTCCACATGACTCATGCCACCGGGGCAGAAAATCTGGATCACACGCTTTGCGCTGGGGCGATGGTGCAGCGCCGTTGCCGCCCCAGCGGTGGAGTTGCCTTCGCCGAGAAGCGATGCCAAAGCCATGCCTGCAAATCCGCCGCCTGCGCGGGATAGGGCGTCGCGGCGGGAGATTGGGTAGCCTGCCGGTGAAGGATTAGTCCACATAGACAAATTCGTTGGAATTTAAGAGCGTGCGGCAGAGGGCGAAGAGCCCTTGTTGGCTCGCGAATGTGGTGGCACCAGCAAGCTCGTGCGGCGTCGGTGGGCGGGCAAAAAGGAGTGTGTAGGCTCGGCGGACTTGATCGCTGGGGTTGTTGCCTGCGTCTTTTTCGAGACGCTCTTTCAGGTGTTGTGACTGCCGTAGCATGAAGTCATTGTTGAAGAGCGCGAGCGATTGCAATGCGGTGGTGGTGGTGAGCCTGGACGGTGTGAGGTTTGCTGGATCAGGACAGTCCAGCGTGGTCATGAAGCGCTGCGGAGTGCTGCGCACGACGAAGCGGTAAATGCTGCGCCGCCAAAGCGAGGGGTCGTCAGGCGTGATGTAATCGTAGATCGGTGCGTAGGCTTCTTGGTATTGAAAGTCTTCGTAGCCTGGACCGCCGCGTTGCGGGTTTAAGCAACCAGTGACGGACAGTACGGCATCTCGCAGAGATTCCGCCTCGAGACGACGCGGGTTTTGACGCCACAGCAGGCGATTGTTCCCATCAACCTCTGCCTGTGGTCCGGTAGTGCTGGATACCTGTTGGTAGGCGGCGCTCATGACGATGAGCTTGTGCAGATGCTTGAGTGACCATCCGTGGTGCAGCAGCTCATCCGCCATCCAGTCCAGTAACTCCGGGTGCGATGGGCGGTCACCACCGAGTCCGAAATCGCTGGGTGTATTGACGATTCCCTGTCCAAAATGCCAATGCCAAAGGCGGTTGGCGATGACGCGCCGGGTCAACGGATTGTGTTCGTCCGTGATCCAATGGGCGAGGGCGAGTCTGCGCTGGCCTTCTGGCATGTCGGCATTGCCAAAGTCAGGTTTCAGCATCGCCAGGGCGGCGATGCTGCCGGGCGCGACTGGATCTCCGGGTGACTCGGGGTCTCCGCGTCGCAGGATTTGCACGGTGGGCGGTGTTTCAGCGATCACGCCATAAACCTGAGGGGCTGTGGCTGTAGTTTTGAGTTCAGCAGTCAGTTTCTTTTCTTCAGCTTGAAGCGCTGCGATACGTGATTTGGTCTCTGGCGTGAGCGGCAATGCATCGACATTGGGTGATAATTTGGCGTCGCCAAGAAACAGCAAATCGCTGCTGATCCCATCGCCGCCATCGGTGGCTAGGAGCGTCAGCGTTTTCGATTGTGGGGGTATCGCGATGCTGACGTAGGCAAACTCGTCTTTGCGCATTTTGAGCCGCTGAAATTTCATTTCGCCATCCACAAAAACGGTGAAGTCAGCGAGGCTGGCGGCGGCATTGGGGCTGGCACCAAATCCTACCGCTGAAGTGAAGCGCATTTGCTGCAAGCCGTTGGCTTTTCGGATTTCTGCGAGATTAAAAACGACGCCACCATTGGCGTGCAGCCCGAGGATCGAGTGACCGGGGCTACCGTAGTCGGTGTGATCGATGATGGTGCTGACCTGCGCGGCGAGGGGTCCATTGCGGATGGCATCCCACGTGTAGCCGGAGGTGGCTGGCACACCTTTGTCGGGGACGTTGAATGAGACGTTGACGGTCTCTTTTCCATCGGGGACGAAGACCCATTGGACAAACTTCGGGGCGGCGGTTTTGTCCCACTCTGGCTTTTGCAGGCGATTGATACGGATGTCCCGATGGTAGCCAAGCTTGGCCGTCACTACGGTCCCATTGCCTGGATGCAAGCCTGCATCCTTTTTGCCGGTGCCACGCCCATTGCCGCCCCCGATCATGTCTGCGAGATCCAACCCTTCGCCAGTGAGGCGTCCAAGCTCCTGCACCACCTCGCGAAGGCGAGCCTGGGATTTTTCACGTGCCGCGGCGATACGGCCCGCCTCAGCGGTGTTCACCTCGCGGTCGCCGCGTTTCAGACCGGCAAAGACGGCCCAGAGTTCGTAGTATTCGCGTTGCGTGATGGGGTCCAGTTTATGGTCATGACAACGGGCACAATTGATCGTGGTGCCGACGGTACAGGTCATCACTTGGGTGACCATGTCATCGAGATCGAGCGCGCGGGCGGAGCGTCTCAAGACGTCACTTTTGGTTTCAACCTGCCCGACAAAATCCCAGGGTCCCGCAGCCAAGAATCCGGTGGCGATGACCGCAGCAGGATCTTCTGGGCGCAAGACATCGCCAGCGATCTGCTGCTGCAAAAACTCGTTGTAGGGTTTGTCAGAGTTAAAGGCATCAATGACGTAGTCACGGTACCGCCAAGCCTGATCGCGGCGTTTGTCCCGCTCAAAACCATGGGTGTCTGCATAGTGCGCGATGTCTAGCCAGTGACGAGCTTGGCGCTCGCCGAAGTGGGGAGACTGAAGGAAGGAGTCCACCAATTGCTCGTAGGCATTAGGGTCCTTGTTCGCGACAAAAGCTTCCACTTCTTCAGGACTGGGTGGCAGTCCCAACAGATCAAATGAAAGCCGCCGAATCAAAATGCGACGGTCCGCAGCAGGAGAAAAGGTCAGGCCTTTTTCTTGGAGCTTCGCCGCCAAAAACGCGTCAATAGCAGTGAGCCCTGCAACGGTCGGAGGAAGAGTCGGTTTGATGGGCTGATAGGCCCAATGCTGCAATCTCGGGTCAGCACCTTGCTCCGCTGCCGGCGAAGCGGTGTTCGCGAGGAAGCTGAGGGGGAGCAAGATGAAGAGGCGAAGGAGCATGCGTTCGTTTCGGGGGGCGGGTGGCACGAAAAGAACGCATCGGTACTTTGGGGTCTTGCCGATGACCGGTGCTACGGGGCAATCATGATTGCGGCCTGCAAATTGCTGTGCAGCGCCCATGACTACTAAGTGAGGGCTTATTTTCCTGCGGGCGCGGTCTCTTCCACGATCTTGGGCACGAGATGCTCGGCTGCTTTGGCAGCAGCTTCACGCACTTCCTGGTTGATATTCTTGTTCTCGAATTCGCGGCACCAGCCTTTGATTTCGAGTTCGTTGAAGATCTTGCCGATGACTCGACGCAGCAGGCCTTTCAGATTCGGGATCTCCACATCTTGAAGCGTGCGAATGGCCGCTTCTTTGTAGCTTTCCAGAAGCATCATCGCTTTTTCATGAGCGCCGGATTCTTCTGCCCAGGCGCGGATGGTCGGGCGATCAGGTTGAGTTGTGGCGGTGCCATTCCATAGCGCTTCCATGGTCTCTTTGACCTCGCCTTTGCCCTTCTCTCGAAGCAGGGAAAGGATGATGCTGGGGCGTATGGAGACTTGATTGTCGGCGGCAGAGTCATCACCGAGATCATCGACGTCATCACGGATCTGATAGGCGATGCCGAGATTCTCCGAGTAGGTGTGCATGACGTCTTCCACTTCATCGAGACGACCTGCGAGTGCGGCGCCTACCTTGAGGGCGACTTCAAATGCGGGTGCAGTTTTGCTGCGGAAAATTTCCAGTACCTGAGCGGAGGACAACGCGACAGGATGGTTCGTCCAGAGGAGTTCTGCGCCTTGCCCACGGCATAGCTCCCGCTGGCCCTCTGCGGCAACCTTCAGGCTGGCGGCACGGATGCCGCTGGATGCATCACTATCTGCAAGCAGCCGATAGCCTTCACCGATCAAGAGATCGCCCACGTTGAGGGCCACGCCGACTCCATGCTCCTCGTGGAGGGTGGCCTCACCGTAGCGCTCGGCATCATTGTCTTCGATATCGTCGTGAATCAGGGATGCCTTGTGGAAGGCTTCGACTGAAATAGCGGCACGTTTCACGGTATCGGAGATGGGGCCTTCGGGGTCTTCCCGCAGGGCCTGATAGGCGGCGATGGTGAGGAAAGGTCTCCAGCGTTTGCCAGCGCGTGCTAGCCAGTCGCGCCCAATTTCCTCCGTCTGGCAGGAGGGGGCACCGAGGAGGGCGTCGAGCGCTGGACGCTCGAACCACGTTTTGACCTCGTCATGCAGCGCATTGAGGTTGAGTCGCCGGGTTTGGTCGTCGCTCGTCAGGTGGATGTAGTCCCAGACCCAATCGATATCGACGGTGGTATCAATGCAGTCGTCTTGCAGCAGCGGCACAGCGACGGCGGGGATGGCCGCAGCTTCGACGTAGGGGAAGGTGCGCTCAAGAACGGGCAGGCACGAGATACCGACGATGGCTTCGATCTTTCCCGTCTGAATCAGGGACATGACGATCGCGCTGCCTTCGGCGACGAGCACTGCGTAGCCGAGCTTTTCCGCCTCGTTCTGGAAGTCCTGGATAGTGCAGAGGCCGCACTGCTTACACAGCAGGCCAAATTCATCAAAGGGCGCGGGGCATTTGCTTTCGATGCGCAGGCATTTGGGCATCAAGAGCAGGCGCTTTTCAAAAGGCACCGTGGCGAGAGCTTCCCGCCAGCTTTCGTTGGCCATCAAGACGCCGACATAGTCGCGGTGGACGGCATCAATGGCGTGGATGGCCATCACCTTGTCGGTGTGTCCTTGCAATTCTTCGAGTGGCAGGGGAGGGACGAGCTTCGTCTCCTCCGTGTAGGCGCGAATCCATGACAGAATTTGATCCCTCTCCTGCTTGGTTTGGGGGATGTTCTTTTTGGGCTGCCGAAACCGACGAACTGTCGGGGGCACGGGTGGTGGGAGCTGAGCAGAGCGAACAGCGACGGTGGACATGAAAGGATATGGGGGTGCGCGTTGTGAGAAAATTACGACTGCCGAGGCGAGCTAGGAAGCCCAATTCGTCAGCAGAGTCAAAACCTTCGCGGTGCGGGGACCCAGCGCCTTCGCCCAATCACCGAACCGACAGGGTAAAACCGTGCTTGCGGCGCTTGGTCTTGCAAAAAGTGTGCGCACCATGCAATTCTGGCGCTCCAATTGGCAAATGAGCGATATTTGGCAGACCTTTAATCTCGACTCCAACATCGCGACGGAACGCGACGTGAAGCAGGCTTATGCCCGGCTGATTAAGCTGCATCGACCGGAGACTGATCCCGAGGGGTTCCAGCGAGTTCGCAATTGCTATGAAGCAGCGCTCGCCGAGTTGAGGGGTGGGCAAAGCAAAAGTCTCATTGTCCCTGCTGCTGGCAATTGCGTGGGGATAGATTTCAGTGAAGAATTCGAGTTGTTGGAGTCTGCGATTCAATCGCGGATAAGGCAGAAGATCCGGATTGCTTGGGAGCGAATCGATTTAGTTGCTGCGGAGGCAGGGCAGCGACTGACCTCCATCACTGCCCTTGTATTATGTCGTTTCCGTGTTGATTGGACGTTGCTTTCAGAAGTATGCACTAATGAACGGCTGATGAAGCATGTGGAGAACTCCGACCCGGTCTTGCCTCGCGTCGTCATCAAGCAATGGGGCTGCAATGCAGAGATTAAGAAGTTGCTGGAGTTTGCTGTGACGCTGAATCGAGCGAGACATTTGAGCGGCACAAGCGTCACGGCGCAAACGCTGGTGCACTTGGCCCTAGCCCTTGGGCCATGGGACCCAGAAGCTGCAAATCGCTTTGCTCAAAAGGCGTTTCCGAACCTGCCGACAGCAGAAAAGGCACAACTGATGGCGTTGGTGGACCGGGAGATCATGATTGGCAGGCTGCTGTTCGCGCTCCCGCAGGATACCAAGCCATTCTGGCTGCGTTTACTCAAAGGTGCTGGTGAGGAGATCAATTGGAGCGATCCAGGCTCTCAGCGCGCACTCATTGTCCTGGCGAAGACTTGTGGCCCCCGCTGGGGCGGCTTTGCTCTGCTTCAGAGTGTCCTCTCAGCGGAGCGCTGGGCGGCACTTCTGGCGGCAGCCCAATCCCTGCGGTACTGAGCAATCGGTTCTCTGTGACAACGGATTAGATTTGGATGCACGTCGTCCACCCTGACGCGGGATTTGGACCATCGGCGGTAGATTTCCATCGTTCTTTGTATTCTCCAGAGTTCGCGACGTCATGGAGTGAACGAGTCAGAAACGCTGTTGGCGAACGCTAGGAGCGATCTGGCCGAGGCTGGCTTGCGGACTCCACGACTTTGGAGCTTGGATATCGTCCTGAATCGAAGGCTTTTGACAAAGTTTCGCAATTAGGAGGCGCGATATTGAGAATGAACGCAGAATTGAGAGACCATTTCCGTGCTTCGTGCACTATTTTTGCTAGGTGATTCAAATTTGTGATAATTTCCATTGCGCCGCGTCGCAATTGTGTGATAATTCCATCCGTTATCACAAACACAGCGATCATTGCGGCCATGACCACTATCTCCCACTCCATGATGTCCACCCTCCCTCTACAAATCCTCATCCAACGTCCAGTCGCTCCGCAGAAAGAGCTGGCGTCTGACGAGACTGCTGAGTCCCGCATCACTCGCCTTTATCGCTGGCGCACCGCCAACAAAACCACTTTTGAGCAGCGCCGGATCGACGGCATGCGGCGGTCACAAAAGGTCCGCGCCAATCTTGAGCGCATCCATCGGGAGTGCAAAGACCAGTGGCGCGCCACAGCTTTGCGTAATCCGAAGCTCAGGGCGACGAATCAACATATCGCTGCGAAGGAGTGGATCCTCCAGGGTCCAGACGGGCAGGTGTGGGAATTCCGCAATTTAAAGAAGTTTATCCGAGACAACCCTGCGCTCTTTGATGAGATGGACGTGCAGTGGAAGGACGTGCCAGGAAAAACCAACCAGGCCTGGTGCCGCGCGTTTCACGCTCTCTCACGCTTGCGCCCAGGATGTTCCAAATTCCTCCCAGAGTGGAATGGCTGGAAGTGGCTGGGACGGCGGATGCAGGCTGCGGCTTAGTTCAGCCGAAGGGTCTCAACGTTGGACGGCTGCGCTTGCCGCTTTGGCCAATGACCGGACTTCGGGCAGCGTGGCCATGCTGGTATCGCCAGGGGTCGTCATTGCCAAGGCACCATGGGCGGCCCCAAGATCAATGGCGGCTTGGGGATCATTTTCCACCAGTAGCCCGTAAATGAGGCCGGCGACGAAACTGTCGCCTGCGCCAATTCGGTCAAGAATGTCAAATCGGGGATAATTCCTGCTGCGAAAGTAAAAACCTTTATGCCAGCAAAGGGAACCCCAATCGTTGACCCCGGCTGTATGGACTCGCCGGAGCGTGGCGGCGATGGTTTGCAGATTTGGAAATTCGCTCGTGAGACGCTCAATCGCCGGGCGGAGGGCTGCATCCTCAGCGGAAAAAATGTCCTCGCTACCTTGCAAGGGCGCGCCAGCACTCGGCGGGGTGTCTGACAAAACGCCGATCATGACATCGATGTAGGGGGCGAGCTGGCGGTTGAGCGCCTGGGCACCCGCAAATCCCTTGCGCTCCTGCCAGAGGCTGGGGCGGTAGTTTAGGTCGTAGCTGACTGTCAAACCGTGACGTTTGGCAGCTTGGCAGGCTTCGATCGTCAGCGCAGCCGTGGATTCAGAGAGACCGGCAAAAATGCCGCCAGTGTGCAACCAGCGGGCACCAGATTTGCTGAAGAGATCGTCCCAGTCAAAGTCACCCGGCTTCATCTGGGAGGCTGCACTGTGACCGCGATCTACGCTGCCTTTCGCCCCCCGAACGCCGAAGCCACGCTCTGTGAAATTGATGGGGTTGCGGACACGCTTGCCCATTCCGTCATAGGGGACCCATTTGATCAGGGAAGTATCCACGCCTCCTTGAAGGATTAGATCCTCCAAAAGGCGACCAATCTCATTGTCTGCAAACGCGGTCAGAATCCCTGTCCGCAGGCCAAAGCAGCGACGCAGCCCCCGCGCGACGTTGTATTCGCCACCGCCTTCCCAGGCAGTGAATTGGCGGGAAGTGCGCACCCGACCCTCGCCGGGGTCCATGCGCAGGAGAACTTCGCCGAGGGAGAGGACGTCGCAGTGGGAAAAAGAGGGCATGAAGGCAAGCTATGGCGGGCAATAGCGCCAACGCCAGTCATTTTGCAGGTGCGTTTTCTCAAGGGGTAGTGACTCGAAATTGGTCCCTCCTGTTGGAATAAAGGAAATGCGTATCCATGAGTAAGGATTGAATAAGCTTGGTTGAAATGCCTCCCTTTGCTAAAGCTATTGAGAATTTTTGAGCAAGTTCCAACCACTTGACTCAAACATACTGACCAACCTCAATATGTGCCTACCCCATTCGATGACAACCATTCGCCGCAATCGCCGGACAATTTCTTTGTTCTTGTCTGTCTTAATGTTCACGTGGCAGATCGGCCAGCCTTTGATCGGTGCCACTTTGTATTGGGACGCGGATGCCTCTGGTGCAGGGAATCTGATTGATGGGACCAACCTCGGTGGGACCGGGACCTGGGATACATCGACTGCAAACTGGTGGAACACGAGTGGGATGGTTGCGTGGCCAAATGCTGCAGCGGATATTGCCATCTTTTCTGGGCCTCTTCCCATTGATGTGCCGAATTTAAATACAGTCACGCTGAGTGGCGGCATTCAGGCCAATCAAATTCGATTTGAGCGGAGTGGCTATACACTGACGGGCGGCAACATCACGCTTGCTGGCGCAGCGCCGACCCTTTTTGCCAATCTGGGCGAATCGGCTTCCATAGAGAGTCTGATTCAAGGATCGGCGGGTCTGATTAAAGAGGGTGGGGGCACCATTAGACTTGCAGCGGGTAATCCTTATACGGGTGTGACGACGATCAAGGATGGATCGCTCATTATTACCGATAAGAGTGCGCTGGGTCCGAACACAGAGACCTCAGAGATCGTAGTGACTGGATTCAATCCAGCGATTGGGAACGCTGGTTTGCGGAGTTTTGGCGGTGGTTCACTGGTACTTGACGGTACAGGTGGGAATATTGAGATTACCCGCGGTCTATCCTTACAGGGGCAAGGTCCGATCGCGGATCGTGGTGCAGCCCTGGTTAGTTTCGGGGTGAATACCCTCTCTGGAGCGGTATCGATGGGCGGGGCTGCGCCCGGGGGCACCTTCTTTAACACTCGCATCGTTGCGTCAGACGGCACTCTGAACATCACTGGTCCGCTGAGTATTCTTGGTACGGCGGCGACGACGATTAGCAACTTGGGTGGGGTAAACCAGGCGGGTGCCAGCTTCTACAACATCACAGGCGCGCTGCTGGGTACGGGGACACTGGAAGCTTCAGGGGGGGGACCCTCTTCCTGAATCCCACTGATTCTTCAGCGTTTGCAGGCACCATCCGTGTAAGTGGTAGTGCAGCTAGTGGGCAGAGTGTGGTGCGCATCGATTCTCCAAATGTGCTAGGCACACGCACGGCGACGACGACTAGTTCGGTCCTCGACATGAACGGGGGTGTGCTTGCCGTGTTGATGGATACACCCTCTGTACTTGCAGGAGGAACGCCTGCGAACGTCTATGGTCGCGCTGGTAGCACCTTCTTCGCGGACCACACCCCGAATAGCTCAGTAAAAGACCAGACGGTCACGTTTGGTCAGTTTGCTTTCGAAGAGAACCAGACGTTCACCTTCAACAGCCGCAACGGCTACGGCATGAGCTTTGGCGCAGCACCGGTGCAGGGTGGCAACGCTAATACCACCCTAACCAACAACCTTCAGGGCGGAGCTCAGCTTACCTTTACGGGCAACTTCTGGAGTAATACGGAAAACACAGCTGCCCGCACGATGACCATTGGTGGCAACGGTAATACCACGATCAATGGCAGCATCATCGCCAGTTCAACCACGTTTGACCACGTCCTTTCCAAAAGCGGCACGGGAACGCTTACGCTGCTCGGCACGGCCTCGACGCTGGACGGTGCGATTAACATCACCGGGGGCACAGTTGCGATCAGTGACCGCCGCGCCGTCACCAACAACACCGCAAACATCAACATTAACGGCGGCATCTTGAGCATCATTGGTAACAATGCGACCCTGGCGAACCTCACCTTCGGGAAAGTCATCAACTTATCTGGCACGACTGGTGCGGCAACGATCTTGGCCAATCAGACCGGCACCAGTCCTGGTGTAATCTTCAGTTCGGATTTCACCGCAACGGGAGCGGGCATCAAAACGCTCACCTTGGGGGGCACAAACAACGGTGCCAACACAATCGACGGAGCAATAGTCAACAACAGTGCGACGAATACAACCGCTGTGACCAAGATCGATGCGGGACGCTGGGTTCTGGGTGGCACGAACCTCTACACGGGGAACACGACCGTTTCCAATGGCACTCTTCAAATGAGGGCCAACGCTGCTAGCTCTACTATCATCGCAGATACGTCAGCGATCGTCTTCAATGCGACAAATGTGTATGCTGGTGGAACCCTGGAATTAGTGGGTCAGGCTAGCACGAACAACGTTGAAACTCTCGGCGTGTTGACCCCAACCAATGGGTCAGGGACAGTAAAATTGACCCCAGGGAGCGGCGGCACCGCATCCATCGTGTTTGCTTCTCTGGGAACCGTCGGCGGTGGAGGTTCCGTCAACATCGTAGCACCTACGGCCAGCGACACAGTCAAGTTTACCACCACGAGCATCACCAACAACATTGCCAATGCGGGGCTGTTCTACAACGGATCTAACTTTGCTTTCGTTCCGGGTGCGGGGAGCGCGCTGCGCGCGCCTGATTATACAACGGATACGGACTTTGCTACGAGTGCCACCGCATTGACGGCCTCCAAAAGCATGCAAATCACGGGTGCTGGCTTTAGCAATGCAGCGGTCACTATTGACTCTCTCCGGATTAGTGGATCGACAGCGCTGGACATGACAGGTTTACTGACCATTCGCACCGCTGGTGCGACGAATGCAAGTGGCGGGATCATTCAGACCGGCGGCTCTGGCTCGATCTCTGGCACTGGCGTCACCACTGGTGGTAGCGGTGCGCTTGTCATCAATGTGGACGGGGGGGGCAACTCGCTACAACTGGATGCACCCATTACCGCCACCACCACGGGTGGCTTCACCAAGGTCGGCTTGGGGACATTGCGGCTTGGCGGCATCAACCTGCAAACGGGCACCATCTCTGTGAATGAGGGCACTGTACGTCTCGTCGGCTCGGGGCAACTTGGGGCTGGTTCAGCAGCCTTGACGATTCGGCAGGAGGGCATTGTGGAGCTCAATGGAATAACACCCGCTACCACTACCGGTGCCTTCAACAACAACGGTATTGTTCGGAACACCAGTGCTACAACGGATGTTACCTTGACCGTTGGCGGTGGGAATGGAACTGGCACCTCTAACGGCATCATCGAGGATGGGGGCGCGGGCAAGGTTA
>CAZCAL010000085.1:0-1164 GCA_964496625.1 uncultured Verrucomicrobiaceae bacterium
ACTCCCACTTTAGCTATCCGTGGAAGACAGGTGAGGCGCAGAAGTTTTTCGTCACCGCCAAGGCTGATGGCAGCCACACAATTTACAGCGGCTACTGGTATCACCCCGAGCAGAAGGCGTGGATGTTGATGGCCAGCTTCCGTGCGCCGAAGGATGGCAAGTTGTTGCGCGGTTTATATTCATTCAGCGAAAACTTCGGTGGCAGCAATGGACAGCTGCGACGTAAAGCGCTGTTCGGTTCCCAATGGATCGCCGATGTCGCAGGGCGCTGGACCGAACTAACCCAGGCAAAGTTCAGCCACGATGCCACTGGCAAAGCTGACCGGCTCGATCGCTTCATGGGCGTGGAGCAGGGACAGTTCTTCCTCTCCCACGGCGGCTTCATTGCGGGCACTACACCGTATGGTGAAGCCTTCACACGGCCTGCCACGGGCAAGCCGCCCGTAATCCAGTGGCCCAAAAATCAGTAGCTCGCCCTTCGATATGAAGCTCGCTCTATTTCTACTCGCCCTCGGTGCTACCCCATCCACCGGCACCGATCTGCCGTTCAGAGTGGAGATCGATTACTCCGCTGCGCCGAAGTGTAAAGCCTTCGCGATCAAGGCGGAAGCCATCGTGAAGGAGTGGTATCCAAAGCTCAATACCGCGTTGTTCTCTGCTGACCATCCACTTCCCACGCCGATCGTGAGGCTTACCTTCGAGCCCATGAAAGGAGTCGCGCATGCTACCACGGATGGCATTCACATCTCAGCGGAGTGGGTCACCAAGAAGTCTCCCAACGACTACGGCATGGTAGTGCATGAGTTGACCCACATCGTCCAGAATTACAAAGGCAAGGGCGAAAGCTGGCTCACCGAGGGCATCGCCGACTATGCTAGGCATCAATACTTCGAGAAGGATGGAGATACGCTCAAATCTGGTGTCGATCCCGATAAGAGCAGTTACCAGCATGCTTACACCAACGCAGCCGCCTTTCTCATTTGGCTGGAGGAACACAAGGATAAGCAGATTGTCCACAGACTCAACAACGCGAGCCATGACGGCACTTACAGCCGGGCACTCTTCCAACAATACTGCGGTGCCGACCTTGATGCATTGTGGAAGGAGTTCACCAGCAGCCTTCGCAAAAAAAACTGACACCTTCCCAGCCATGTTTGGATCATT
>CAZCAL010000085.1:1174-13679 GCA_964496625.1 uncultured Verrucomicrobiaceae bacterium
AACGCACCTTCAACAGCAGCTCGCCAGCATCCGCGAGGCAGGCACCTACAAGCGCGAGCGGATGCTCACCACACCGCAGGGCACCCTCATCCGTGCCAATGGCGGCAAGCCGGTGTTAAATTTCTGCGCGAACAACTACCTCGGTCTCGCGCAGCATCCCAAGGTTCGCCAGGCAGCCCACGCAGCGCTTGACCAGTGGGGCTACGGCTTAGCCAGCGTGCGTTTCATTTGCGGCACGCAAGGCGTCCACAAGCAGCTGGAGGATAGCCTCACGGACTTCCTCGGCACGGAGGACACAATCCTCTACGGATCCTGCTTCGATGCCAACGGCGGCTTGTTTGAAACTCTGCTCGGCGCTGAAGACGCGATCATCAGTGACGAACTCAACCACGCATCCATCATCGACGGCATTCGGCTATGCAAAGCCCAGCGCTATCGCTACAAAAACTGTGACATGGCCGACCTCGAGGCCCAACTCATTGCCGCCGATGCCAATGGCGCGCGCTTCAAGCTCATCGCCACCGATGGCGTCTTCTCCATGGATGGGTTCATCGCCCCGTTGAAGGCCATCTGTGATCTCGCGGAGAAGTATGATGCGCTGGTCATGGTCGATGATTCACACGCCGTCGGCTTCATGGGCAAGACCGGTCGTGGCACCCATGAGCACTGCGAGGTCATGGACCGAATCGACATCCTCACTGGCACGCTGGGCAAGGCGCTCGGCGGCGCTAGTGGTGGCTACACCAGTGGTCGGCGCGAGATCGTGGAACTGCTCCGCCAGCGCTCGCGACCCTATTTGTTCAGCAATACCTTGTGTCCGATGATCGCGGGAGCTTCGCTGGCCGCACTGGACCTTCTCAAAAGCACCACCCACCTTCGCGATGCCTTGGAGACCAACACGCGCTGGTTCCGCGCCGCGATGACCAAGCTCGGCTTCAACATCGTCCCCGGCGAGCATCCCATCGTGCCCGTCATGCTAGGGGATGCAGCGCTCGCCAGTCGGTTCGCCGATGCGATGCTAGAGCAAGGCGTCTATGTCATCGGCTTCAGCTACCCGGTGGTGCCCCAGGGCAAGGCCCGCATCCGCACCCAGATCAGTGCTGCCCATAGCCGCGAGGATCTGGAGGCCGCCGTCCACGCCTTCGCTGCGGTAAAGCAGGCGCTTGGCGTTTAGTCACCTCAGTCCTCGCAGACGCCACTCAGCGGAGTTTTTCCTCGATCAGCTTCGCCACCTTCCCAGCTAAGCCCTTTGAACATATTTCAAAGTGCTGCCGCAGCAGGGCCGGATCGTTTGCATAGAGTTGGAGGGAGGCGGAGGCATTCGACTCAGGGGCAGACGAGAATGCGGCGCTCCGCAGAAACTTCTTTCCGGCGGGATCCTCCAACCAGAACTTCGCAAAAATAGACGGGCTGTGCTTACCATCCGCCACCTTTTGCAGACCATAGTTCGTCACCTCTACCCGCAGATGCCAGGGTCTTGCTGTGACATTGGCAAGGAGGCTGCCGAGAAGAGGTCGCTGACTAAAATCATTATGAACCTGCTGGGTAACAATGGCCGCAATATCTTTGGGGGTGTGCTGCTCTACCAACGCCAATTCATCCTTGTGCCGCCCGGCTGAGACCGCCTCCTTGGTGCCGACGACTGCGGCAACCACCAGTCCTCCAATCAGGCCACCCGCCACTCCTCCGACCAATCCTGCGGCACCAGCCGTCCCATTCGAAGTGAAGGTAGGGCGAGCATAGGCGTCTGGAAGAATGACGACGCCCGGCACATCAAGAGCGGTGAAACGAGCTTTATCCGCCTTGCTGAAACGAGCGCAACTCGTCGAAGACAACGTAGCGGCTACCACGACAAAATGAAGAGAATTCTTGATTAAATATTTCACACTCCTAATGGTGCTTACATTAGGGACACAACGCAACTCAAAATTTCACAAGCTCACCAAGCGCCACCAAGCGCCTTGATCAAACGCACCGTCGCGATGTGACGCTGGGCTGCGATGCGAGAGGTTTGCAGCTCCGCCTGCAAGCGGGTGCGTTCCGCATCGAGCAACTCCAGGTAACTCAGCGACCCCTGCTCATAGCTGGCGCGAATCAGCTCGGTCGCCTTTGTGGCGGCAGCGAGAGCATCGCCCACAGCCTCGGCCTGTTCTCCTCGCTGACGGATCTGCGTGAGGCTAGTTTCGACATCATTGATGGCGACAAGAATCGCCTGCCTGTAGTTCGCGATTGCCTCTTCTCTGGCTGCGGTGACGCGCTTCACATTGAACCCAATGACCGCCCAACCTGAAACCGGGATATTCACGCTGGGACCGATGCTCCAGACCTTGCTGTCCGCACTGAGGAGGCTATCAACGTCTTTGCTCAGGAAACCGCCCGTTCCAGTGAGTCTAATCGAAGGATAATATGCAGCCTGTGCGACTCCGACATCCGCATTGCGGGCAGCGACGATGCGCTCCGCAGCAGCGATGTCAGGGCGGCGCTCCAAAACGCTGGCGGGGACACCAGCAGGGATGCTGGGCGGGCCTTTGCTGGAGATTGGTCTCTCGCTGATTTCGAAGTTGCTCGCCGGTTGACCACAGAGCAGCGCCAGCGCGTCACTAGCCTCCTGACGCTGGCGTTTGGCTTCCGCAAGATCCGCGCGGGCCGTGGCTACCTCGGTTTGAGCACGCGCAAGGTCGATCTCTGGGATGGTCCCCGCTTTGAATTTTTCGTTGAGAAGGTTCTGCCACTTCTCACGCAGATCAATCGTTCTGCGGAGGGCTGATAATTCGGCATCAAAGGAGCGCAGCATGAAATACTGGGCAGCGACATCGCCCGTGAGCGTCAGCAGCGCACTGTGATAGTTGGCCTCCGCAGCGGCGGCAGTGGCCCTCGCGGACTCGACCTCGCGCCGAACCTTTCCCCAGAAGTCGATCTCGTAGCTGAGATCAAAAAGGGTGCTGAAACTATTGATGTGCGCAGCGGGAATATTCACCGGCACGGGAGTTGGGAGATTGCCGGAGGAGAGCTCCCTTTCTGCATTTCCTTTCAGCCGGATGTCTGGCAACCAACCGGAGATGCTTATGCGTGCCCCCGCCCGAGCTTGATCGACACGAGCGATGGCGGCTTGCAAAGACGGACTGGACGTGACGGCGATATTCTCCAGGCGGCTAAGCTCCGAATCATGAAACGCCTTCCACCAGTCGCCGCGCGATTCCCCATCACTTGGCGCAGCGTTCTGCCAGCGCCACTTTGCGGGAGTTATTTCGACGCTGTCCGGCTTCTTGTAGTCGGGACCAACAGTGCAGGCAGCAAGGGTAAGGGCGCTGAGGAGGACGGGGACGAATCGATGCATGGAGATCAACGGGCAGATGCTTTGGCCGCAGCCTCCGCTGCGCGTTTTTCCCTTCGGCGGGAGGGGAACTGAATGATATCATCAAACAGTGAGTAGATGACGGGCGTGGCGAGCAGAGTCAGCAACAAGGACAGGCTTAGCCCACCGAGGATGACGCCTGCTGACGCGATATAGTAAGCAGCACCCACTCCCTTGGCCATCATCATCGGCACCATGCCAGCGACGAAGGCCAGCGTGGTCATGAGGATCGGTCGCAGACGTTCGCGATTCGCCTGAAGGATTGCATCCAGACGGCTCATTCCTTTGGCGCGGAGTTGATTGGTGTGATCAATCTGCAAGATGCCGTTTTTCTTCACCATGCCAAAGAGCACGAGGATGCCGAGCATCGAAAAGATGTTCACAGACTGGTCAAAGAGGATCAGGGAAAGGATCGCAAACGGCAGTGTCAACGGCAAGGCAAGCAGAATCGTGAATGGGTGAATCCAGCTCTCGAACTGTGCGGCAAGGATCAGATACATGAAGATGAAGGCCATGAGAAAGGCAACCATGAAGGCCAGACCCGCCTTCTTCATTTCCTTGGATCTACCGGCGCTCCCGCTCTGATAATCGCTGCTTAACCCTTGGCTCTTCACGGCAGCCTCAATGGCTTCGAGGATGGTTGTCTCACCGACGCCGGGTGCATTGTTGGCAGTGATGGTGACTTGGCGGCGACGGTTGAGTCGATTGATCTGCGCAGGGCTATCGCTGGCCTCCAGCGTCAGCAGATTCGCCACTGGCACTGGGCCTGCTTGAGTCGATGGCACGGTGAGCAGATTCAACACTTCCCTGCTATTGCGATAGGGCTCCGCGGCCTGAAGGTGAATGTCGTATTGCTCTCCATCCTCCTCATAAGTGGACACATCCATCCCGCCGACCAACAAGCGCAATGTCCCGGTGATGTCCGCCATACTAGCACCCATCTGCCCAGCCTTGTTGCGATCAACCGTGCCAATAATTTCCGGCTTACCAGCAATCAGAGTGGAATCCAGATCGCGCACACCAGGCACATCTTTGAGCTCGCTCAAAACACTCTGCGTGGCACGGGTGAGCACCTCCAGATCTGGCCCGGCGATGAAATACTGCACCGATGCACTGGACATCCCTGTATTAAATGGAGGCACAGCCAGCACGGCAATACGCCATTCTTCGGGAAATTTGGGAACAATCTCGCGACGCACCGTGTCCATGATCGTCTGCTGATCATCGCGGAGTGCAGGATCATTGAGTCGCACAAAGATGCCAGCAAGGTTTGGCGTCCGCTGGTCATTGTCACCAATCGTTAGCAGCGTACCATCCACACCCGGCAGCTTGCGGATTTCGCGCGCGAAACGCTCCGTCATCAGTTCCGTGGCTGCCAATGTTGTGCCTTCAGGAGTGCGGATATTGACCACAAATTCAGCCTCCTCGACCGGCGGAAGGAAACTCTTTTGCACGATCTTAAAAAGTGTCGGAAGCGCCCCCAGGATGCCGACGCAGGCAAGAACAATGAGCCAGCGGTGCCGCATGGAAAAGCGTAGCAACGCCATATAGACGATCTCCACGGGGCGATAAAAAATATTCACCAAGTGCTCCAACCAAGCATCGAATCGAGTGGCATGACCCTTACGGAACATGCGAGCCGCCAGCGACGGCGTAAGGGTGAAGCTGACCAGCAATGAGACCGCAATCGCAAACGCCATCGTCAGCCCGAAGCTTCGCAAAAACATGCCAACGATACCACTGAGAAAGGCCACTGGAACGAACACTGCCAGCAGCGACAATGTCGTCGCCATGACCGCCATGCCGATCTCGCGGGTGCCCTCAATGGACGCAGTAAAGGAGTCCATCTTCTTCTCCTCCATGTGCCGAAAGATATTCTCCACCACAATGATGGCGTCATCGATCACGATGCCGACCGCCAACGCCAGCGCGACGAGGCTGATGACGTTCAGCGTGAGGCCTTGCGCCCACATCACACCAAATGCAGCCAAAATCGACGTTGGGATGGCCAAGGCGGAGATGATCGTCGCACGCGAGTTGCCAAGAAAGATCAATACCACCGCCGCTGCAAAAATGGCGCCCAGCACAAGGTGCTCCTTCACCGCATCCACACTGGTGCGGATGACCTTGGAGTTATCACGCACCACCGTCACATCGTAACCAGCGGGCAGCATCTTCTTCACTTCCTCAAGCCGCGCATTCACTGCATCCACCACAGCAACAGTATTTGTGCCACTCTGCTTGCGCAATGACAGCACGACGGAAGGCACTCCGTTGTTTCGAGCGACCGTTTTTTGCTCCTCCGCTCCATCCTCAATGCGTGCAACATCACGCACCCGAACCAACCCACCGGCGGCCTCACGCACGATCAGAGCGCCTACCTCTTCAACGGTCGGGGCTTTTCCCAAAACACGGAACCCTGATTCGCTGGCCGCGTTCTTCACCGTGCCCGCAGGGATCTGCACGTTCTGCGCACGCAGCGCTCGTTGCACATCGGGTGCAGTCAGATTGAAGGACCGCAGTCTCACCGGATCAAGCCAGACATTGATTTGCCGCAACCGACCACCCAACAATGAAATCTGCCCGACACCTGGAACGCTCTCCAACTGCCGCCGCAGGATCTTGTCCGCAAACTCGGTGATTTCTCGCACCGGCTTGTCTGCCACCAGGGCTAGGTTCAAGATGGGAGCCGCATCGGGATCTAGCTTTTCAATGATAGGCGTATCGACATCTTCTGGCAGTTCAGCGACGATTCGCGCAACACGATCACGCACTTCCTGCGCGGCCACGTCGATGTTCTTTTCCAACACAAAGGTGATCAGCACCTGCGAGATGCCTTCGCTGGAAACAGATCTCAGTTCATCAATGCCGCTGATGGTGTTGACAGCCTCTTCGATCTTATCGGTAATTTCGGTCTCGACTTCTTTTGGTGTAGCGCCATCGAGCCTGGACAACACTGCAACGGTAGGGAAATCAATCTTTGGAAATCTGTCCACCGGCAGGCGGGTATAGCCCAGCACGCCCACGACAACGAAGACGAGAATGATAACGCTGGCGAGAACGGGGCGCCTAACGGAGAGAGCGGCGAGCCACTGCATAAAAAAGGAGTCGGGGGAAAGAGAACGTTAGGAGGCAGGTTGGAATGGCACTCCATCGAGAGCGTCTGCGCCGGGCTTATCCAGCACATTTTCGCCTGCCGTGACTCCGCGTCGCACCTCGATGAAACCATCGCGGCTTTCGCCCACCTCGATGAGGCGTTCAGTGAGAGTATTGGTCTTATCAATCACAAATACTTTGCGCCGCGAACCTTCAACGCGCATTGCATCGACGGGGATGACCGAGGCTTTGGCTTCGCTGAGCAAAATGCGCGCATCGCAAAAGAAGCCAGGTTTTAAGGCCCCATCGGCATTGACCACGGAAACCTCCACGACCAAATCGCGTGAAGCTTCACGCATCGCAGCCCCCAGAAACTTGAGCGTTCCTTTGAAGTCACGACCTGGATACGCCGGAGTATTGAACTCCACGGTCTGATCAATCTTTAGCGCACCGACCTCCGTCTCTGGCACATTCAATACAAGACGCAGCGTCGCCAGATCCACCACCCGCGCGACTGGCGAATCAGGACGGACATACTCTCCCGGCTCCACCATTCGCTCAGCGACCTGTCCGCCGAAAGGCGCAAGGATATTGCAATCAGTCAACGTTTTTTGCGCCATATCCAGCCGGGCTTGCGCTGCATTCACCTGGGCATCACGAGCCATGGTGTCGGTGACGAGTCGCTGGAAGTCCGCATCCGCAATGGCGTGCTTCTCTGCGAGCGGCGCATTGCGATCACGTTCATTTTTGGAAAGCTCCCGCTGCGCAATCGCCAACTCCAAGGACGCGGAGGCCTCCGCTAGGGCAAGCCGCGCTTGGCGCTCGTCAAGCTTTACCAGCGTATCCCCTGCCTTCACCACGCTACCGCGTTCAACGGGTGCCTCGATCACTTTTCCCATCGCATCCGCCGCAATGACAGCATCATTTTTGCCGATCAACTGACCCGTCACCCGCAGATAATGCGGCATGTTCTTCTCTGTGACCTTCACGCTCACCCCCTTCACAGGAACCACTGGTGCGCTGACCTCCGGCGGGGGAGCAGCCTCTGGTGCCTTATGGCAGGCGGCCAGGGCAACGATTGTTAAGCAACATAAGAGGACCTTTTGAAAGTTAAGCATTGGAAATTGGACTGGAATCCCAGACCATAGCCAAACATTGGCGAGAAGCTAGTCAGGATGATTTCTCCACCGCTGGGCTAGCTCCCGCCTCTGCCGTTGGTGCCGATCAATCGCTCACGCTGACTCGCACATGGAAAAAGCGCGTGGGCTGCCCATTCACCTGCGCAGGGAAGGGCACGGCAGCGGCCTCGATGGCACCATTGGTGGCGATGACGGTCGGGATGGCGGCGCTGGCTTCCCAGAACTGGAGGTCGGGGCTGAACTCCACGATGTAGATGAGGCCTTCGCTCAGGTAGTTCACGCGACGCCCAAACACGGCCTGCCGTGCGCCGGGCGTGCCTTGGATGATCGGCTGCCCCAAACGGGTGAGGACGCCCCCACTGGTGGCGATGTCGCCTACGGCAGGGATCGCGGCATTGAGACCAAAAGACCACTCCAAGAGGTTCGGGATACCGTCGAAGTCATAGTCATCATTGGCTGCGGTGCCGGTGCCGGTGAGACCTTGGCTGGCTACCCAGTCATCGTAGAGGGAGTGGGTGATGAAGGTTAGATCATCACCCGTCGCGGTGCCGCCCGAGTTGGTAGCTGCGGCGCGGAAGTGGTAAGTGGTGCGGGGTGTCAATCCGGTGAGGGTGACAGAGACCGCCTCGTTGGAGCCCCCCGCGCCATTTAACAGCGCTACCGCATGATGGGTGCCGTACGCGTTTGTGGCACCGATTTCAAATTCAGCGGCGGAGAGATAGCCGCTGGGATTAACGGTGCCGTGCAGCACAACGCTGGTGCCGGTGACATCTGTGGCTGCAAGTGTGGTAACAACAGGCAGTGGCGCATTGATGACTGCGTAAGCGATGTCCGAGCTAGACCAGTAACCGTTCCCTGGCTGATAGGCAATGACTGTGATGGGGCCAGGCCCTGTGATAGTGAGCTGGTCCCCATGGCGGGTGGCGGGGCCAGTCACCAGGTAGCTGGCTGGCAGTCCGCTGCTGGAGGTGGCCCCCAATGTAACAGTACTGCCAGTGACCGCACTGCCCGGTGGACTGAAGGCAATCGTCTGTGGGCCGCCGATGCCGGGCACGGAGGGCTGCGGAGTAAATAGATCACGCCCTGCGAAGGCGGTCTGGCCGTTGGCAGCAAAGCCGCAAGCCCAGAGACTACCGTCCTTCGCCATCACCAACAGATGACTGGTGGTCGAGACGGAGGTGGACGGGAGGGATGCCCACGCGTCGGAGGTCCCAACCTGCGTGGGGAGGCTCTGCGCGGTATAACTGCCATTGCTGAGCTGACCGCTGGAATTACTGCCCCAGGCCCAGAGGCTGCCATCCGCCCGAATGGCAAAAGAGCTGGCGGACCCTGCGGAAATACTACGCCAGTCAGCGCCGATACCAATCTGCGTGGGGCTGGTGCGGTTAGTGAAGGTACCATCGCCAACTTGACCAGTGGAATTGTTGCCCCAGGCCCAGAGGCTGCCATCCGCCTTCACCGCCAGCACATGGGTGCTGCCTGCGGCAAAGTGGATCCAGTCCGTCGCCGTGCCAATTTTTGCGGGTCGGTTACTGCTGGTGGTAGTGCCATCGCCGAGCTGGCCGCTAGAATTGCTACCCCAGGACCAGAGGCTACCGTCCGCCTTTTGAGCGATGGAAAAGCTGGAGTTGGCGGCGGCAATCTTCACCCAATCGTGATCTGCACCGATCTGCACAGGGATGCTGCGCGCCGTAGATGTGCCATCGCCGAGCTGACCGCTGGCATTGCTGCCCCAGGCCCATAAGCTGCCGTCTTGCTTGATGGCAAGGCTATGGGCATTCCCTTGGTGCACGGTTTGCCAGTCGGTTTCGCTCCCAATTTGCAGCAGACTGTTGCGGCGAATCGTGGTGCCATCCCCAAGCTGACTACTGGAATTAACCCCGCACCCCCAGAGGGTGCCATTGCTTGCGACGGCTAAGACGCTGGCGCTGCCCATCGATACCGATTGCCACTGCTGGCCACTGCCAAAAGGTACTGGCGCTGGGTGCGGTATGGAATCGCCGACGCCCAGCCCCAACTGGCCGCTGCTATTGGAGCCCCAAATCAGTAGGCTGCCATCGGCTCGGGTGACGAGGGTATTGGCAACACCAGCCGTGACCCCGACCACCGCGCCCAGGGGTGCGGCGAGAGGCAGCATTGTGTACGGGAGGATGGCCTGCTGTCCGTTGCTATAGGCCCCCCAGGCCCAGAGCGTGGTATCTTGACGCGCAGCGATGGCAAAGGTGCCGCCCGCTGCAGCGGTCAGCCAGGTAGCACCACCATCCTGGATGCGGGCGGGCACACTGGGTTGGACAGAGGAGGCGAAACCTTGGCCTAAATGCCCGACGGAGTTTATCCCCCATGACCAGAGGGAACCGTCAGTCTTAGCGGCCAGGCCAAAGGCACCACCACAAAAAGACTCCGCCCAATCATTGTCAGCGGAGATCTGAACGGGGGAGGTCCGGTTGGACAGAGAGCCATCGCCCACCTGCCCACTGCTATTCAAGCCCCAGGACCACAGCGTTCCGTCGGCACGCAGGGCTGTGGAGAATGCAGTGCCTGTGCACACACGGCTCCAACCGCTGGAGATCAGCGTGGGACTGGTCTTTGACGTAGTGGTTCCATCTCCGATCTGTCCGCTGGAGTTCAGGCCCCATGCGTATAGGCTGCCATCCGTCTGAAGAGCAAGGATGAAATCGCCACCTGCACTCAGAGAACCAGCTGTGGTACGCCAATTGGTGCTGGAGCCGACCTGCACTGGCAGGGTGTGGACGCTGGTATCGGTGGTCCCATTGCCTAACTGACCGGAGGCGTTTGAGCCCCAGACCCACAAGGTGCCATCCGTAGCGATTGCCGCCGTGTGGTTGGCTCCTGCAGAGACCTGTGCCCAGGTTTTGCTGGCTCCCACCTGCACTGGCGCGCCGACAATGGAGGCTGAGCCATTACCGACTTGACCCGTTGTTCCCGTGCCCCAGCCCCAGAGTGTCCCGTCGGAACGGAGGGCCAGAGTATGGCCTCCTCCAGTACTCACGTAGGTCCAGGTGGTGTTGGTGCCGATTTGTACTGGGGTGCGTTGTATCACCAGTGTAGCATCCCCCAACTGGGAGGCCCCATTGTTGCCCCATGCCCACAGGGTGCCATTGGCACGAATGGCTAGGCAGGCATCGTTGACCTTGCTGGCAGTCATCTGCACAAAGCCCCCATCCGCAACAGCAAAGGATCGGTAAACCGGCGTCGCCGCTCCAATCGTAGAGCCGTTGCCGGCCTGAGTCGCTTTGATCGTGACGATGCCGCTGGCTCCACTGAGCGTAACGACATCCCCGGCGATGGTGGCTAGGCTGCTACCCGCAACGACCTCATAACTGATTGGCAAAGTGCTGCTTGCACTTGCCCCCAGGGCAAACGGAGGGCTTGCGGTGGGCTTGGTCGATATCGGGGCAAAAGTGATGACCTGATCGACGCGGGTGAGCGTGATATCGTTCCCATCTCCGTCTCCGTAGTGGATCTCGAAAAGATAATCGGTACCGCTGTAATTGATGACGATGCCCGCGCCCTCCGGCAGGAGATTGAAAGTCCCAGCAATCGGGGAAAGGCCGGTGTTATTGACCAAGGTCAGCACCACCCCTGGCGGCGGCATAAAACCGAGCGTGACGTTCAGCGTGCGCCCCTCCGCACTGAAGCCATCTGCAGAGACCGGCACGTCCTGCGCGGTGTTGAATACCGTCTGATCAGGTGTGGAGAAGGTCATATCTAGGCTTGAAGAAACTCCCTGTGCACACGAAACGACCAAGCGGTAGTGGTAGGTCAGAAAGGGGTTCAAACCGCTAACCGTGGCGACGACTGGAAGGCTGGCGATGCCGGGGCTGAAGCTTTGCACAGATGTCGTCTGCCCGTACGCCATGGAGGTGCCATACTCAAACCACATCGTGCCGCTGAAGCCTTCGCCCGTGACGGCACCATTTAGCGTGGCACTGGCAGTCAGCACGTCTGTGGCGGGTTCAGCCAAGGGGACAGGGGGTAAGTTTAATCGAAAAACGCCAGTGCTAGTGCCACCATAGAGATGCCCGTCTTCAGCCAGGAAAAGCCCGCCATTACCGGCGAGGCTTCCATTTTCCCGGCCGGTGAAGGCAGCCAAAGATCTGACGCTACCATCATTCGCAACTCGGAAGACCGTGCCGACATTGTAGGCACCACCAGAATTCGTAGTGCCATAGATTTGACCATCCGCCCCTGTTGCGACCCCAGCTGTGGGGGAAGTCCCTGGTAGGGAACCCGTCGTGCCGGTGAAGCTGGCTAGGTTTTCAAAGGTGCCAGTGGCAGTCATCCGGAAAACGGTACCGCTGCCATTCGTTCCTCCGCCAGAGGTCGATCCGTAAAGCTTACCATCCTGCGCCTGGACGAGTTGCCCCTGAGGCGACTGACCGCGTGTGCTACCGGATGGGCCTGAAAAGGTGACCAGACTGGTCAGCGTGCCGCCAGAGTCGAGCTTAAAGATGGTGCCAAAATTACTGCTGCCACCAGTCGTCGTCGTACCGTAGTAGAAGCCGTTGCTAGCTAGGAGCAGAGGAGCTTGAGGATTGCTGCCTGGATAGGCACCAGTGGTGCCGGTGAAGCTCAGCAGCTTTGTGTGAACACCGGCTGGGGTGATTTTAAAAACCGTACCCGAACCTCCGCTCGACGTAGTACCCCAGAAGTTGCCATCACCACCCAGAACTAACCCGGACTGCGGGCTGGAGCCAATCACGCCCCCCGTAGAGCCTGTAAAGCTAAGCACACTGTTCACCGTACCGGTTGGCGTAATCTTGAATACCGAGCCGAGGTTCAACGACCCGCCTGCTGCGGATGAAGCCCAAAGGGTGCCATCGCCAGTTTCAAGGAAGCCGCCACGCGAGGCGAGCGCTGCGTGGATCTCCGCGGCGCGCGACGCGCTCTCGGC
>CAZCAL010000086.1:0-3444 GCA_964496625.1 uncultured Verrucomicrobiaceae bacterium
ATCTGTGATTTACCTGTCCCATCGACGTTTAGTTCGATGGAAATGTCTGTCTCCGCTGTCTTGCGGTGCACGGTTGCGGTGCGCTTGCTATCCATCCCTCAATAAAGCGGGAAAAGCGGTCCCCGGCAAACGGGAGTTTTAGTGAGTGAGGGATTGGACTGGCTTTTGCGGGGATCTTAGAACGCCAAAACAGTCACCGTCCAGCGGTCCGACCTTCTTACCTTCGTTTAGGTTGCTCAGCCGCGTTGCTTCGCGCTGTTTAACATCCCGACCATCCAGAATTGTCGCTATTGCCAGATCCGACACATCTTTCGCGGCTCTCTGGATAGCCAAAACCCAACAAATCCGCCACCGTGCTTCTCCAACCGCGACACTCGCGCTCCCTTTGATGCTTCGCAACGCTTTCATCACACTCGCCTTTCTCATCAGCGCCGCCGCGGCCTCTCTGATGGGCGCGACCGCCCCTGTGACGGTGCAGTTCAGCGTGCGCGATGCTTGGGGCAGCGGCTATGTCGCCGATGTGGTCATTACAAACACTGGCACCGCTGACATCGACGGCTGGACACTCGCCTTCGATCTTCCTGTTACTTTTTCAAACTACTGGAATGTCGTCGAAGGCTCATCCACCGCCATGCGCAAGGTGTTCAGTAATGACGCAAACACACGGGTGCTTCACGCAGGCAGCACCCGAAGCTTTGGCTTCGTCGCCGAGGGTGATCCCGCCATCCCGCCTGCAAACATTCTCTTCAATGGCCTGCCGCTTCCAGGCAGTGTGCCTGCCTTCATCATTTCTGATCTTTCCGTTGATGAAGGTCATGCAGCTCACCTCGTTAGCGTGCCCGTCCGCCTCACCGGTCCGCTCATCGACGCTGTCACAGTCGATTGGACCACCACGGACGGAACTGCCCTCGCAGGAACCGATTATGTCTCCGCCAGCGGGACCCTCACCTTCAATCCCGGCATCACGGAACAAAGCCTAGCCATTGAGATCCTCGGCGACACCCTCGAAGAGCCGGACAAACACCTCTCGTTACAGCTCAGCAATGCCACAGGCGCGCCTTTAGCTGTCAGCATGGCCAGACTCACGCTGCTCAACGATGACCTCACGCCGGGATTCTCCGTTGATGATGCCACTGTGACCGAAGCCGATGCTGCGACGTCACGAGTGATGACTTTTCGCATCCAGCTCACACCCGTTTCGGACGCTCCCGCCAGCATCGAGTTCGCCACCATAGAAGGCGGCGCGACGGCGGGCGTTGATTTTTCACCCGTGTCCGGCACGCTGCAATTCGCAGCCGGAGAGTTCGAAAAATTCGTCTCCATCACGATCCTCGGTGATGACGAAGCGGAGCTAACGGAATCTCTGAGCCTCCGCCTTAGCCAACCTGTAGGTGCCATCCTTCGCCGCGTTTCTGCGAGCGGAACTATTTACGACGACGACTATGCCTCCGGTCCGGCGGGCAAACCAATGACCGACGGTTTTAATTATGCCGAGGTGCTCCAGAAGTCGCTCTACTTTTTTGATGTCCAGCGCAGCGGCGCGCTGCCCGGCACCTTCCGCGTTCCGTGGCGTGGCGACTCCGCCCTCAATGATGGCTCGGACGTCGGCGTGGATCTCACGGGCGGTTTTTATGATGCCGGGGATCATGTGAAGTTCGGCCTGCCCATGGCCTTCAGTCTCACCATGCTGGCCTGGGGCGGAGTAGAAAACGAAGCTGCGTATGTCGAGACGCGCCAGTGGCTCCACCTTCTCGACACGCTGCATTGGGGCGCTGACTATCTCATGAGATGCCACGTTCGCGATCCTGATGGATCCACGGCCTCTTTCTATGGTCAGGTCGGTAATGGCGACGTGGATCATGCCTATTGGGGACCCGCTGAGGCAATGACAATGAATCGGCCCGCCTACAAGATCGACGCTGCTCATCCAGGCAGCGATCTTGCCGCTGAGACCGCCGCTGCCCTCGCAGCCACTGCCACGATCTTCCAGTCCAGCCAACCCGCCTACGCAGCGGAGTTGATCGATCACGCCATCGCCCTCTACACCTTTGCCGACGCGCATCGCGGCAAATACAGCGAATCGATCCCCAATGCCGCCAGTTTTTACAATTCGTGGAGCGGATATCACGACGAACTCGTCTGGGGTGCCATCTGGCTCTACCGTGCCACGGGGGACAGCCCCTGGCTCGATAAAGCACGGCTCGAGTATGGTTCGCTCAACAGTGCACACACTTACCAGTGGGCGCTGTCCTGGGACGATAAGTCCTACGGTTGCTATGTTCTCATGGCTATGCTCGATGGGGGAGCGTCCTATCGTGCCGATGCGGAGCGCTGGCTGGATTATTGGACCATCGGTGTTGGTGGAAGCAGTGTCACCCGCACTCCGGGCGGCCTCGCGTGGCTGGATCAGTGGGGGTCACTACGCTACGCCGCAAATACTGCCTTCTGTGCTCTCGTTTATGCGGACCATGTCAATGACCCGGCCAGCCGCTACAGCGACTTTGCGAAAACGCAGATCCGCTACATGCTCGGTCAAAATCCCAGCGGACGCAGTTACGTCTGCGGGTTCGGCGTGAACCCACCTGTCAATCCCCATCATCGCAACGCCCACGGCTCCACCACTCAAAACATCGCTGAACCTGCGGTCAATGCACACATCCTTTACGGTGCTCTCGTCGGGGGGCCGTCCAGTGACGACAGTTACACCGACACCCGCACCGACTACATCCGCAACGAAGTGGCCATGGATTACAACGCTGCATTTACCGGAGCTGTCGCCCGCCTCTACTCTGACTTTGGCGGCTACACGGTGACGGGTCTGGACCCACCCCCTCCGTCCGATCTGCTCCTGCACGCCTCCATCGACGACTTTCCCGTCGGACCCAAAACTGATGATGAATGGAAGGCGCTCTGGCCTGGCTCCAAGTGGGCCAATGGACCTGACGAAGGGCGGCTCGCCGTTGATGATCAGATGTCCTACCTCGGCCACGGCAAGGCCATCCGCGTCCTTTACCCGCAGGGTGGGCAGCAGTCAAACAACAGCGGTGCGCAATGGTTCATCGACATCGGCGGTGAGTATGAAGAACTCTACATGAGCTACTGGGTCCGCTTTGATGACGACTTCGATTTTGTATTGGGTGGGAAGCTGCCTGGTTTCGGTGGTGGCGTCTCTTATGACGACCGCACCCACGAGTGGTCGGGGCGGTTGATGTGGCGGGAGCAGGGTAAGGCCGAGTTTTACATCCACGTCCCCGCCGGGAACGACTACGATCCTGGCGATCGCTTCTGGTGGAATACCGAGGGGTTCCAAGCCACCTTCATCCCTGGTCGCTGGCATCACATCGAGATCCACCTGCGCATGAACACCCCCGGTCAGCACGACGGACTCGCCGAAGGCTGGTTTGACGGAGTCAAGGCCGCGCACTATCCCACATTTTACTTCCG
>CAZCAL010000086.1:3454-6106 GCA_964496625.1 uncultured Verrucomicrobiaceae bacterium
TGGCGGCAGCAGCGGCCCCGTCTGGCAGGCGCAAAAGGATGAACACGCCTGGTTTGACGATTTTAAAGTCTCAACCACCCGCATCGGCTATCCTGGCATTCCGCCGGATGTCGATGGTGACCGCATCCCCAACGTCTGGGAGACGGCATACTTCGGTAGCGAGACCGGTGCCCGTTCATCCGAAGACAGTGATGGGGACGGAGAGGGCAACTATCGTGAATACATCGCCGGAACTAACCCCACCAATCCCGGTGATCGCCTGAAAACGACCATCACTCAGCCCGCCGGAAACCAGCTAGACCTCCACGTCGAAGCGAAAGCTGCACGCATCTACCGTCTCGAATCCTCCACCGACCTCAGGAGCTGGACCAACGTCATGCAGACTGGTGTTTTGGCGGCAGACCAAACGCTCAGTTTCACACGCCCCATCACAGCGACCCCCACCTTCTACCGCATCGTTGTCCTCATGCCTTGAGACATCCTTAATTCATGCCTCACATGAATTCCAGGATCAAGGCTCGGTGGATTGGCTGCGGTCAAAACACTCGAAGTCTCCTTGCCCGTCAGCATCCAAAAGCCGTACGCGGATAGAAGCGGAGTGGGTTGGATTTGCAGTGATGGAGCTTCAAGTTTGTTTTGACCAGACGAAAGTCGATGGGAAGGCTGGGTGCCGTGAACACCCACAACACGCACGACGCTCTACGACGAAGGCGCTAAGCGAATAGATGAGTGAGGGGTTGGCCTTTGTCTGCGACGGTGAAAGGACGCTTGCTGGGGCTGTAGATGACTTGATCCATGGGCAGACCCAGGGCATAGCCGACGGTGGCATTTAGATCTGGCGGGCTGACTTTGTCAGTGGCGATGCCTGCACCGTCTTCAGTGGTGGAGCCGTATTTCTGCCCACCTTTAATTCCACCTCCCATCAGCACCGAGGAGAAAATTGGGTAGTGATCGCGACCTTGGTTCTGATTGATTTTTGGGGTGCGACCGAACTCCGAGGTGACAAGAATCATGGTGCTGTCCAGGAGGCCGCGCCGCTCCAGATCGCTAGTCAGTGCAGCAAGAGCTGTGTCCAGGGTATCGCAGAGGCGAGGCGTATTGATGAAGTTTGCGACGTGGGTATCCCAACTTCCGAAGGCGACTTCGACAAAGCGCACTCCGTGCTCGACCAGGCGGCGTGCCAGCAGGCAACCTTGGCCAAAGGTGTCTTTGCCATAGCTCTGCCGCAGTGCGTCAGGCTCTTGAGTTAGATCGAATGCCGCGAGATCTTCGCTGCGCATGAGTCGAACTGCATCGTCATACATGTCTGAGTAAGCATGGACGCCTCGGGTGTTGTGGGCGGATTGAAACTCTGCGTCCATGATGTCAGCGACTTCGCGACGCACACCAAAACGCTGGTCGGTGACTCCGCGCTGCGGTTTCACGTTTTGGAGTCCGGCCTCAGGGTTGTTGACCATCAGCGGGCCGTGGCGTTTTGCAAAAAAGCCTGCTCCAGGGTGTCGACTGTCGTTACCGACATAGACGTAAGCGGGCAGGGCTGGATTGCCGGGGCCTTGGAAGTAGCTGAGCCAAGCACCAAGCCCTGGATGCTTGATGGTGCTGCGCAGACCAAAGGAGGTGTGCATGAAGTAGTTCGCCTGTTCATGCGCTGCGGTGTTGGTAGCCATGGAATTGATGATGCAGGCGTGATGCATCAGCTTGGCACTGCGTGGAAGGTATTCTCCGATGAATACGCCATCCGCAGAGGTGGGAATTGCCTTGGTGGCACCCATGACCTCCTTGTTTTTTGGCTTTGGATCCCAAGTGTCCAGATGGCTTTGGCCGCCAGTCATGTAGAGCATGATGACGTTGCGTGCGGTGGGGATCTGCTTGGCTGTGGCAGAACCTTCGCCCGCAGCGAAGGCTTTGCCGCTAAACATTTGTTCCGTCACAGGCAACAGTCCGACGCCCAGGAGTGATTTGGCGGTATTGGCGAGGAACCCACGGCGGTCCAGTTCGGAACCTTTGTTGAAGATGGTGCTCATAGTGTTGGGTGCTTTAGGGTGAAGATGATGCGTTTTCGTTATTCGATAAACAGGAAGCGCTGGGTGCTGATGGCGCCGAGCACTAGGTCTTCAAAGGCGCTCGTGGTGGTGCCGGTGGTTTCCAGAAGTTCTAGGAGTGCAGCTTGCTCTTTGGTGCTGGGTTTCCGTGAGAAGAGGCTCAAATAGAGCGTGCTGATCTTTTCATCGGGAGTCTGGGCCTTGCGCAGGTTCATTGCCAATTCAGACCAACCGCTGGAGAGTTGGGCGACGAGGGAGCTGTTCATCATGGTCAGTGCTTGTGGCACGGAGGCTTCGTCGTTAGCGTTCTCGATGATATCGCGATCTGATTGGCCGAACTCGCGGAGGAAGTGACCCCGAGGAGCTGGGGAGGGCAGTTCGCCAGCGCGGCACCAAGTCTGATGCAGCGTTTTGCGATAGTTCGTGTAGCTCTTTAATGACTTCGCGTCTTTGGCCTTGATGCCGACGAGCGCAGCGTCCGCTTCGATCTGCTTCATTTCTGCATCGCTCAGCGGCATATCGCGGGCATCGACTCTGGAATCGTCCATCATATTCATCATGGCCATCTCCATGTCTCCACCTTCAGCCGCTGCGGCAAGGGCGCTTTGCA
>CAZCAL010000086.1:6116-6635 GCA_964496625.1 uncultured Verrucomicrobiaceae bacterium
CGGCTTCATAGAAGCACTTGGAAACAGTCTGACGGAGAACCGTTTGACTCTGGTTCAGTCGGCGCTGGATGTCTTTGACGCGTTCTTTGTCGTCCTTGGCGCGTGCGACATCTAGTTCGTCACGCAGCTTGTCGAATTCCTTGTTCTGTTCCCGCATGAGGATAGCAACTTGCTTTGCTGCTTCGAGGATGAGGGGGGCCTCGGTCTTTTTCAGGAGTTCGGCAAGTTGTTCGCGCTTCTCAAGGTCGCGGTGCTCGCGCTCCCGGGTGGACCAGTTGACTTGATCTGGATTTGGATTCACCAAGGTGACGAGCGAATCCCAAATCTGTTCTGCGCTCATGCGGCGGAAGACCGGCCCAGCGAAGTAGTATGGCTCGGCAGCGTTCACTTCTTCTTTGGTGCTGGCGCGGGAGAAGGCCTGGGTGTTGAGGATGACCTTGAGGTAGGCCTTCATGTCGTAGTTCACGTCCCGCATCGTTTGTTCCAAGAACTTCATCAGCGGTGGGTTCGATGCGACCG
>CAZCAL010000086.1:6645-13625 GCA_964496625.1 uncultured Verrucomicrobiaceae bacterium
ATCCATCAGTTCGTCCACTGGCTCAATCAGTCCAAGGCCGAAAACTTTCTTCCATAAGCGATTGGCGATCACGTTCGTGAAGCGTGGGTTTTCTGTTGAGGTTAACCATTTGGCGAACTCTTTGATCGGGTCTGCGTCTTTCTGGAGAGTGACAGGCTTGCCAAACATCACTGATGCCTGAACGACGTCTTTGGGCTTTGCGTCGGTGTATTTGTAGTCGTGAGGGAGACGGAGTGCCGCCTTATTCTCGGTGACAATCGTGTCGCGCAGCGGACGGGTCGCCTCAGTGATCGCGCGGCGCATTAGGTCTCGAGTGTCGGCGTCGAGCGATTTGTCTGCGTTCATCATCTTTTGCGCTTCGGTGATGCTGGCGGATTGGAAGCTGCCCCCAGACATGTTGTGGGTGAAGGCGGCCATCTCAAAGAACTGCTTCTGGCGCCACTTATCGAAAGGGTGGTCGTGGCACTGGGCACACTCCATACGAGTGCCGAGGAAGATGCGGGTGGTATTGGAAAGGTTGTCCAACGGCATTCCGCGATCCCGCATGTAGTAGCCGATGGCGCCTGTGTCGAAGCAGGAACCTTCTGCGGAGATGAGTTCGCGGGTCAGTTGGTCGAAGTGTTTGTTTTCCCGCAGCGACTGCCGGAGGTAGTTCATGTAGTTCTGGGCCGTCGTGCTGCCGCCAACACCCTGACTCTGAGCGCGGAGGACATCTGCCCAGTAGTTGACGAAATGCTGAACGTAGCCTTCTGAAGCGAGGAGCTTGTCCACCAGCTTCGACCTCTTGTCTGGCGACTGCCAAGTGAGATAGGCGTTTGTTTCTTCGAGCGTGGGGATGCGGCCAACAACGGTCAAGTATGCCCGGCGCACAAACGTGGAGTCATCCACGATCGGGTTGGGGGTGATCTTGTGTTTCGCCCAACCTTCAGCCAGCAGCGCATCGACTTTTTTTGTCGCGGCGGTTAAGTCGGGGGTCTTCGCAGAGAGTGAGCCGATCATTCCAAAAATGACGGCAACCAGGGGAAGCAAATAGTTCGCTTTCATGAAGACCCAAACGGGCACTGAAAGGAAACCATGTCAGTCTTGGCACGGGTTCGCAATTGCTGCACAGTAAACGCCAAGTATGGCGTTTCGTGCGTGGGGGCAAAAAAGGGTTGGGGCGGAATTGCCCAATTATTCCAAGCAGGTGTGGCGATCTATTGGGAGACCGTATCGGCGGAGATGATGAAAAAGACGATCTTTTCTGGGGTCTTGCTGAGGCGCTCTGCTAACTCTGAGTTCATGGTGACACCGGGTGAGGTCGCGTCATTGCCAAGCGGTTGTCTTTTATCCTGCCACATGTCGTGTTGGGGGGTGGTTAGGCCGCCCATGACGACGCTTTCACCCACCTTGAGAATCACTGAACACGAGAACTTGGCAGTATGAAACACCGGCTGTGGGATCCGGTTTTCAGTGAGGGTGATCGCGACAGGAGTGCCGAGGATGTTTCTGCCAGTCGTGGTGATGGGACTGCCGTAGTTGATGAATCCCTCAAGGACGGTGACTTCGGGGGCGAATTCGAGTTGGATGATCGCCGGTGAAAGCAAGCGCGGTTCAAACTCCGCCCGCACCCCGATGGGTCGCATTTCAAAGGCGGTGGGGGTGGTTGGGGTGACGGGAAAAGCGCCTGGCGATTCGCTGTCAGTTTCCGACTTCATGGGGACTGGCGGAAGTTCCGGTGGTGCCCATTCGGTGGGGTAGATGAGTTCTCTCACCATCTCGATGTTCGCGCGCTTTCCGCTGCGAACGATCACTGAGGGAGTGCCTTGAAAGGTGGCTTCCTTCATGGTTTTCAGTTTGCCAAGGAGTTCACCGACTTGCGACTGCGTGAGGGCCGTCTGCCGCACCTCGCCGCCTTCAAAAGCCAATCCAAGAGATTGCAGGGCTGCGTCCTTCGGTAGCTGAAAGACCTTCATGTCGATCCTGAGCATCGCCTCCACCGTCAGCGTGCTCAAATACTTGGCGATCTGTTCCTGCGCTGCGGGGGTGGCGTTGACGACGAGTGTGCGTTCGTCTTTGAGGCGAACCACCTCCTCCTCAGCTTTGGTGGTGGTGAGAGGGATGCCTGCCTCAACAAAGTGGGTGCGAATTCGGAGCGCTGCGACTGCGAGATCGGTGACGGTTGTCGCCGCTTGAGGAGTTGGGCTTTTAGGCGTAGCCGCTGCGGCAGGCTGTGGTGGCTTTTGGACGACTTCCGTCAGGCGTTCCCATTGCGTGTCCGTGAGGAAATAGACGCGCTGCTCAGGCACTGACGGCGTGGCGTCCTTGACTGGTATGGGCCGACATGCGGAGAGCCCTGCCGCTAGAAACATGATGCCAGCGGTGAGACTCATCGTGGCGATGGAGCGAGTCGCACTGCAGGTGCTGCGATCACGCGAATGGTTCAGCACGGCAGCCAAGCGGGCTTTGACTGCGGCTTTGTCCCCCGCTGCCATGCATAGCGCGAGCGGCAGCAAGGGGCGCGACCCAACGGTGCAGACGCTGATTGCGTCGAGTAGAGTCGCAGCGAAGGTGATCGGGTCGTGGCCTCCACGGTTCATAGCCAAATCATCGCAGGCTCCTTCGCGCTCTCTGGAAAAAGTGCGCAACATCCACCAGACACCTGGGTGGAACCACTGCACGGCCCCAGCAAGGTAAACGATGGGCGTCCACAGAGTGTCACGACGGGAAATGTGGGCTAGTTCATGGCGCAGCACCAGTTTTAATCGATTTTGCGGCCACTCTGTTGCTTCGATAGGCAGAAGGATTCGCGCCTTAGTGAATCCCCAGGTCATCGGGACGCGATTCTGCGGGGCGAAGAGAAGTCGAATTCTTTTCGGGGAAAGCCCGGCTTCATTGACAAGATGGATGAAGACTTTGAGCACCTCCGAATCACCCGCCGTCACAGTGTCTCTTTCGAGACGGCGGAGTCGGACCGCAGAGATGACTAACCCTGTGGCGATGCTGCCAATGCCAGCAAGCCAAATTCCAGTGAGCCACTCACTGAGGGACCAGTGCCTCAATGCCAGGGGTGCTTGTGATGGACTCGTCGGAGCAATGGGGAGTGGGGCTGCTGTTGTGGCCTGAATTTTCCACACTGCCACCGGGGTGGGGGCAGGGGCAGCGCTTTGAATGAAATTCCACTGAGGAAACAGTATCGACAACACCATCGCCCCAGGAATTGCCAGGAGGGCAGTTCCCGCAATGAGGCAGCGATGCGCGGCTGAGCTCTGGGAGAACAGTTTGAGTGCGACCCAAGCGATCAGCAGGATGGCCGTCGATTGAATCGTCATGTCCGCCAGCCATGCTGGCATGTTTTGAGGCAGAGTTACATGCATGGCGGTTATGATTTGGTTTTGGTGGAGGTGCGGGTTTTGGCGCGTGCGTCTTCAATAAAGTCACTGAGTTCTTGAATCTCGGCGTCGGTGAGTTTGGCTCGTGGATCGCTGAGATAGCTGGCGACGGCTCGGGAGAGGGATCCATCAAAGAAAGTGCGAACCACTCGGCTGAGGTTAAATCGGCCTACCTTTTGGCGAGACTTCACCGGACGGTAAACAAACTCCCTGCCATCTTTGTGGTGAGCGAGGTGGCCCTTGTCCTCCAAGATTGTCAGCAGGGACCGCAGTGCTGGCCGGGTAGGTGGTTCGACGAGCGCGTCAAGAATCTGCGAGAGCGTGGCCTCGCCGCGCTCAAAGACAATGTCCATGATCTCACGCTCACGGGAGCTGAGACGAATAATTTCCTTCATGGGTTGAAATTTCAGCCTTTTTGCTTCGAAATGTCAAAACAAAAAGGTGGAATTTTCAACCTTTAGCCGATTTGGGTCCTACTGGCCTTCACCCTGCTTTGGCGATTTGTAGGCGCTTTGTTTGGCGCGGATGGTGTCGATGTCCCAGTTGGTCATGCGGGCGAGGCTCTGAGCTTCTGCTTCGCGGCGTTTGGGGAGGGTGACGTTGAGGTAGGTCTTGCGGGCGTCGGTGTCGGCCTTGCCTGTCCATGGGTGGCGCATTACGTAGCGCCCTTGCAGGTTTTCGTGGTCGCCTGTTTCTTGGAAGACCAAATCTTCGGGGAAGTGTTCGCGGTCATAGCGGACATGGAGTCGGGTGATATAGACTTCACCTTCCTGGGGGCGAGAATCCGGTGTCCCCTTCAGCCAGTCAACCCCGAGGGCCTGCAGTTCCATGTTGGGGATGGGATCGCTGCTGCAGGGATCGCACCAGCCCATGTCCCAAAAGTATTCGATGAAAACAGCGCTCATCTTTTCGATCTCGACGGCACGAGCGAACATCGCGCGGTAGAAGTCGGCAAACTCATTCTTCACATAGGGCGGGATGTCGAGATTGGTGGGCAGCCGCACGGTGCGATAGTTGGTGCTCTCGATGCGGCCTTGGCGGGTGAGGGCGTAGATGATGAGGTCCTGGGGGCCTTTGGCATTCACGGTGCCGAGTCGGATAGGGAGCATGAATTTCTTGGACTTGAACTGCACGCTCAATGGACGCAGCCAGGTGCGTCCTTCTTTGGCCTGGCGATCCAGGTTGACCTTGGCGACGAAAAATTTTACGTCTTGGGCGATGTAGCTTTGGATCACATCCGTGGCACCCTCAGGGATCTTGTAGCCTTCTCCATTCAGCCAAGTGATTAACCCAGTGCTCTGTTCTGCGGCGAGGACCATGATGTCGTACTCGCCGGCGGAAAATTCCCGCTTGATCGTCACGCCGAGAGCCTTAGCACCGTCCTGGCGGGATATTTTTTTCGTTCGGAATCCTTCTGGCATGACGGGGGCCATCGCTGCCTTTGGGTAGTCGTTCTGCTCAGGGTCAGAGTCCCAATACTCCACCAACCTTGGGGCGGTGTAAGCGTCCAGGTGGTCGATGATGGCTTTTTCCATGACGGTGACATCTTCCTTTTCAATGACCGTGGGCACGGGAATGACCAGAGCGAATTCTTTGGGATCTCCCTGGTAATCGTTGGCCATCGTCAATTGGGTGCGCTTGCCGTCGCGGACCAGCACGACTTGAGAGGATTCATTGTAAAGTTTGCTATCGGCTCTGGCGACGTAAAAGCCGCAGAATGCGCTGGCGCTGGAGGCGACCGTTAGCGTCAGGGCGGCAATGAGAGATGGTTTTGTTTTCATGCGATGGAAGGTGCAGGATTTGGGGGGAGGGATGGCCACTGATAAACGGGACCGGGTAGCAGTCGGTTGATGACGGGAACGAGGGGTGAGATGGCTGCCAGTGCCCAGAGCGGGCCGTTGGTGCCGAACTGGAGGAACTGCCACCACCAGCCGCCAGTGGCGACCATTGCGGCAAAGAGAAAGCGACCGGCACGGGAATTTGGCGTGGTCTTGGGATCTGAAATCATGAAGAAGGTGAACAAAAGCAGCGCGCCGTTTTGCAGGCGATGCAGCGGGATGGTCAATGGCTCATGCACCCACCACGACCTGCCGATGAGGAGCAGCGCCCAGCAAAGCAGAAAGCCGATGGCGACATCCCAGCGTCCAGCGCGCATCACGACGAGGCCGCCTACGCACGCCATCAGCACTGCGAAAAATGCCACGCTACCCCATTGACCCGGGGAGACCCACACACGCCCGTCGCTGACCAGTAGCAGGACGATGAGGGCGAGATTGGTGGGATTAAAAAGGTGCTTCCCAGCGTAGCGAAAGACGAACTTGCTGCCGATGGCGATCGTGGCACCGGCAAGGCACCAGCCAAGTTCGCGGGTGCGGCAGAGCAGGCACAGCGAGAGGCCAGAGATCAGGGCACTGCGCCATTCCCAGCGTATTCCCATCCAATGGCTGAGGAGAAACTGCACCACTAGCACACCGCTGAGTGTGGCCGCAGCCTGGATGGGCACTACTTCAAAGTCCAAACCAATGATCCCGTAAACCAGCAGGCTGGTAAGAATCGCGATTTGGTAATAGCGGGGGTCTTTCACGCAGTAGGAAAGGTGTGCAAGGAGGAAACCATGAACCCGCCCCTGGTGTCAACGTTTTGTTTCCACCTGCGTTCAGCTCCCACTACTCCTTCACAAACAAGAGCCGCAGGCTGTTCAGGCAGACGATGACGGTGCTGCCCTCATGCGTCAGAACACCAATGGTCAGAGGCACGATGCCAAACAAGGAGGCGACGGCCATGACGATCACGGCACCGAGGGAGATTGCAATGTTCTGCTTGATGATGCGCCGTGCGATGGCGCTGATCTTGCGGGCAGAGAGCAGCTTTTCGATCTTGTCCTGCATTAAGACAACATCGCTCTGCTCCAGTGCGGCATCGCTCCCTCTCGCTCCCATCGCCACTGACACATACGCGGCGGCGAGGCTAGGTGCGTCATTCACTCCATCACCTACCATCGCGACTTTGTGGCCTTGATCCGTCAGTTCTTTGATGGCTGCGACCTTGTCTTCTGGATGCAGACCGGCGCGCACTTCGGCAATGCCCAGCTCTGTGCCGACTTTGGCCGCAGCGGCTCGGCGGTCGCCAGTCAGCATGATGGTGCGGACGTTTTCAGAGGCGAGCTTTTCCAAAACGGCTTTGCTGCCGCTGCGGATTTCATCATGAAGTAGAACGCGGCCGAGCAGTTGCTCATGAACCACCCAGACCTCAGTGCTACCGAGAGGCGCATCGGGCACGTTTTCCAGCCACGCCCCTAGCGGACTTGTGGCGACAAGCTCCCGCCGCCCGACGTAGCTGACACCGTCTGGCGAGCGTCCGCGTAGGCCTTGGCCGGAGATCGAGTTAAACTCATCCAACTTTTGCGGCTGCAAACCCTGGGTCTGGCCATGGTGAGTGACGGCACGCGCAATGGGGTGATTGGAGTTCGCTTCAAGATTAATAGCAATCTGCAGGACTCGTGTCTCTTCGCCAGGGGGGAAACTTTCCACGGCGGATACTTTCATCTCCCCGGCGGTCAAGGTGCCGGTCTTATCCATCGCGACGACGTCGATTTCAGCGAGCTTTTCG
>CAZCAL010000087.1:0-1464 GCA_964496625.1 uncultured Verrucomicrobiaceae bacterium
TTGGTTATTTGGCGGCACCAGGCAATCGGCGAAAAGTTGCTTCTTGCTTCGACCGGGGCCAATCCGACGCACTGAGTAACGCTGCGTCAAATTCTGGGAGGCGTCATCGTTGGCACCGACCACACCGAGATAGCTTTGCGCAATGGTCGCACCCGTTTTGCTCGTCGTCTTGAAGCTGAACTCATAGGTTGCGGTCGGTGCAGCGCGCGGAGAAGGGTTCGCCTGCGTTGGTAGGCTTGACCCAGTAGCGACGTGGATCTTGTAGAGAACGTTGTCGTCAAAATTGTATCGATTTGGGCCCACACCCGGCTCTTCATGTGGATAAACCGCCAGCGCAACGGTGAGATACTTCGTCAAGTGATGGGTAGTGACAAAGGCATAGACGTCCGTGGTATTTGCCGCGGGGTCTAGGGTAATGAGAGGTGCATCCATGTGACTGGAGGCCCAGCCGCCCAGAGGCAGCAGACTGACCGCCGCGAGGCAGGCCATGAGAGTTCGGGTGTTGCGATTCATAGGATTATGGGACTGGATGTTACTTGTTGACCACTTGTGGCTGGCTAGACCCTGGGGGTTCTGCGGCAGCTCTTGCGAGACTGTCGCGGAGAAGTCTTTGTTCCGACGGGAGGAGCATTGGTCGCAGTTCGTCTGCATCCTTCAGCAAGTGCACCGCCCTCGGATCAACCGCTCTTTGAGCGATTATTCCTGCGTGGAGAAGTAAACGTGCGTCGCGTGTGCCCGCCGCCAGAGCGTGGGAGATACTGAACTGAGCTGCATCCATTTCCCCTGCGGCCAACTGCGACCACGCCAAGGCATCCCAGGAATAAACATCTCGGCGCACCATCATTTCGCTTTTGGCCAGATCGAGCGTCTGTTCTGCGTCGATCCCGTGGGTAGCCTTGTAGATCGCAAATGAACGCGGGTCTGCCGACTCCCCTGTGTGCATTAACTGGACAAAAACAGCGGCAGCTTCTGCTGGATGATTGCAGGCTATCTCCGCATCACCCAGCGCCCACAAGATCTCAGGCAAGGGACATTTTACTGTGGCCTTACGTAGCAAGTCAACGGCTGCCGCAGCGTCCCCTCTTCCCAACAAAATCCGCCCTTCGAGGTGGAGCGCCTGAGCATAGTCAGGCACCATTTCTTGGGCACGCTTGACGATCTTTAGGGCGAGTTCCCCATCTCCCTTTTGCCAGACAAGCGCCGCCAGTCTCGTCGTACACCAGGCCATCGGCTCTGGTTCGCGATAGCTGCCACAGGCAATGGCCTCTTCCATCATCTCGATGGCACCATCAAGATCGCCCTTCAGCCATCGTACATTCGCCACGCGGCTGTAGCTTGGCAGGCAAGGCTTTGCATCGATCATTGCTTGATAGATCGGTAGACAGGCCTCCAGCATCCCCTGCTCCATTAGCGCATCGCCCAGCAGGGCGTAGTCGACCATCTCCTGCCTCATCAGGATTAATT
>CAZCAL010000087.1:1474-10319 GCA_964496625.1 uncultured Verrucomicrobiaceae bacterium
AATTGCCGGCCTATTTCCTCGGCATCATGAAACTGATGCATCGCCAACAAGGCGTGGCCTCGCAGTAAAAGCGTCTGCGGCTGGCCGGGCTGTTCCAGTTCCATCAGTCGGGCGCAAAGGTCTGCCAATTGATAGCCAGCGTCGTCATAAGTTAGGCGAGATTGCGCAATGTAAAGCCGCCCCAGCCGTTCCAGGTCACTCAATCGGTGCGAATCGCTTGAAACGACTTGCTGCAGTTTCTCAATCGCCGTCTTGACCATGGATGGCGGTGGCGGGGTCAAGAGCTGCTGCACCGCTTCAGCCTTCGAAACAGGCGGGGAAGGTTTGATGTGAGCCCTTGAGTTTGTTACCCAGCCGCTGAGGACGGCCATGATCGGAAGGAGTCGGGAATATCGCATAGCACTGTCTTCTGCGCCGCGGCCCTTCCCTTGGATTCAACTTCGTAATTAATTTCATCTCAAATGAATCACATCGTGTCCGGCACCGACCATCCCGTCTGGTGAATCGACGTTTTTGGGCAGGGGTCGTTCAGTAAAACTCGGATTGGGCGGATCCACCGCAGCAAGGTCTGCCCACCCGATTCTTCCCCTCCCGCATCAGCATTTCTCTGGCTGGCTCTTTGATTGACAAATTCACATGCTCAAATTGTCAGTCTTTCAGGTCATTTCCATCTCGCGCATCCACTGCGACAAAGAGTTGCAAAGGCACTCAACCACACCCAACATGCCCACCCGTCGGCGTCTCGGCGGCCCCAAGCACTCATGAAGATCCTAGTCACTGGCGGAGCCGGATTCATCGGCTCCCACACCGTTGAACGCCTGCTCCAAGAAGGTGCAGGAGATATCTGCATCCTCGACAGTTTCAACGATTATTACAGCCCGGAGATCAAGCGATCTAACATCAAGGGCTTTCAAAATCGCGTTTCGATCCACGAGGGAGATCTTACCGACAAGGCGTTCATTGATGCCCTTTTTGCGAAGGAAAAACCAGATGCAATCATCCACCTTGCTGGTCGCGCCGGAGTTCGGCCATCCATTGAGCAGCCGGAGCTCTACATCGACGTCAATATTAAGGGCACCTTCAACCTCTTGGAAGCCGCCCGTCGCACCGGCACCAAGCACTTCGTCTTTGCCAGCAGTTCCTCCGTATACGGCGTGAACAAAAAGGTGCCTTTTTGCGAGACTGATCCCATCCTCCAGACCATCAGCCCCTACGCGATGACGAAGATGGCTGGTGAGCAGATGTGCTCCAACTACAGCCATCTCTATGATTTGAGGTGCGTGTGTCTGCGCTTTTTCACCGTTTATGGCCCCCGCCAGCGTCCTGATTTAGCGATTTCAAAATTCACCCGGCGCATCGAAGACGGCCAACCCATCGACAAGTATGGTGCCGGTCTCACTGCGCGCGACTACACCTTTGTCACGGACATTGTGGATGGCATCCTCGGCGCGCTGAATTATACCGAAGGCCCCATTTGCGATATCTTCAATTTGGGTGGTTCACAGACAGTGACGCTGAATGACATGATCGGCACGATCGAAAAGGCAGTCGGCAAATCAGCCGTCATTAACCAGATGCCAGAGCAACCGGGCGACGTGCCGCTGACCTCTGCCGATGTCAGTAAGGCCACTCGCCTGCTGAACTTCCGCCCGACGACGCATACGGATGATGGTATCCCGCGCTTCGTTGAGTGGTTCCGCCAGATGCGCGCTGAAGGTATCGCCTGCTAATCCAGCCCCGCCGACCTCCATGCCAGATTCGATCCTTAGCCAAGCTCACGAACTCCAGATCGACCCCGGTCATCTAGAACTTTACGGTCGAGATAAAGCCAAAATCTCGTTGGAGGCGCTGAAGTCGAAACCGCAGCGAGGCAAGCTCATCCTAGTCTCCGCCATCACGCCGACTCCGGCAGGCGAGGGCAAAACGACGGTTTCCATTGGACTCGCCCAGGGACTGCGCAAGGTGGGTGCCTCGGTAGCACTAGCATTGCGGCAGCCTTCCATGGGGCCGGTGTTCGGTCGTAAAGGGGGCGCAACCGGTGGCGGCATGTCCACCGTAGAGCCAGCAACGTCGATCAATCTGCATTTCACTGGCGATTTTCACGCCATCACATCGGCGCATAATTTGCTGTCTGCCGCCATCGATAACCGCCTCTTCCAAGGCGATACCAGACTGACCAAAGAAGGCGTGCTGTGGAAGCGTGTGATGGACATGAATGATCGCTCGTTACGTCGTATTCAACTCGACAACGGCGGCAAAATGGCCCGTGCCTCCGGCTTTGACATCACAGCGGCATCCGAAGTCATGGCCATCCTGTGTTTGGCTGAATCATTGGCAGATTTGCGCAGCCGCATCGACCGCATCGTGGTGGGATTCACCGAAGAGGGGGAGGCCGTCTCCGCCCATGAGTTCGGGGTCACTGGCGCGATGATGGCGCTGCTGAAGGATGCCTTGAAGCCGAACCTCGTACGCTCTGTCGAAGGTGTGCCCGCATTTTTGCACGGGGGACCGTTTGCGAACATCGCGCACGGTTGCAACTCCGTGCTCGCTACCCGCATGGCCTTGGCTCATGCCGATTTTGCGGTCACAGAGGCAGGCTTTGCCTTTGATCTTGGCGGTGAAAAATTCATGCACATCAAGTGCCGCCAGTCGGGACTGGCCCCCGCCGCCATCGTCATCGTGGCCACCATTCGTGCGCTGAAAATGCACGGTGGCGTGGCGCTGACAGATCTAAAAGATCCCGACACCGCAGCAGTGAGCCGTGGTCTGGAAAACCTAGCCGCTCACCTGGATGCAGCGGCGAAATTTCAGCGACCCATCGTCGTCGCAGTGAATCGTTTTTATGCAGATCACGAGGACGAGATTGCTCTCGTCCACGAGTTCTGCGCCGCGCGCGGAGTCGCCTGTGCGACATCCGACGGGTTTGCCAAAGGTGGCGAGGGTGCCGTCGGACTCGCGCAAGCCGTGCAGGCGGCAGTCGCCGCAGAGCCCGTCCCCCTGCCCTTCCTCTATCAGCCAGACATGAGCGTGCTAGACAAGCTGAACGCGATCGCAAAAGGCATCTACGGCGCAGACGGAGTCGATCTGACAGACGAGGCTGAAGCGCGGATGCGAGTCTTTGAAACCGCAGGTTTTGGTCGACTGCCTCTTTGCATGGCGAAGACTCAAAACTCGCTCTCCGATGATCCAAAACGTCTCGGCAGACCTACCGGCTTCCGCCTCACCGTGCGTGATTTTGAGCTCGCAGCAGGCGCAGGATTCGTCGTCGCCCTAACGGGCCAAATGATGCGCATGCCCGCACTGCCCAAAGTTCCTGCCGCAGAACGAATCGATGTCACCGATTCAGGGGACATCATTGGCATCTGAGTTGGTTCGTCAGCATCGCTGTCGCTGGCTACATTAATTGGTCCTTGCGCATTGGATCGTTGCTGACGAATCTGGGCAAGCGTCTGAGCCAATGTCTGCGGACAATGACGATGCCAGCGCTCTTCGACTTGTCGTGTCTGAAGGTGATGGGAGACTCAACCCAAAGGCGGAAACGGGTATTCGGAATTCTAACTGACGACCCCTTCTCGCTAAAGCCTTCCCTTCATTTCCTGGGTAAAAACGGAAGCCGCCAGCGTGGGTTCACCGGCCTGCCAGTGGCGGTCCCTCATTCCGCCAGCGGCTCCACGCACGCCGCCATTGCCTCCACGCATGGCGCGAAGGGTCTCGCCGATCTCGTCCACCGTAACGCTAAAATGCCGCGCCTAAGTGTTAAAACTTCACCAGGAGTTCAGTCCGTGCACCGTAGCCTGTATCCCCGTCTTCATCGATGCTGCCAAAGCCGCCGAGCACAAAGATCAGTCCGCGACCAAAGCCCCACTGATATTGGGCACCCAGCGCGCCGACAGATTTCTCCGAGCCGCCATCATACGGGGTGCGTCCACCGAGTTCGACGAGGAGTTGCTTAAAGGCACCTGGATCAAGGAAGTGCTGATATCCGAGCGAGGCCCCGAGTGTATCCCCTGACTTGTTGGTCAAAGGTGCGCCGTAGCCGCCGATCCCAACGGCGCGGTTGAGGAGACCAAGCCGCCCTAATGGCCCGCCAGTGGCTGGTCCGCGGGCTGCGGAGGTGTATTGATCAATGCCAAGGTAGGTATTGAGGTAGAGGATGTCTTCCCCATGCGGCATCGTGCGGGAGAGTTCATGCGTGAGCAAGTAGCCGGTTCCGACGGCGGGTGAATCTTCATCCAATGCCCACGACGCATTGCCACGAAGCGTGGAATTCCAATGGCCAAACCTCTGAATGTGACCAATGCCCAAATAGGCACCATCACCACCTTTGGAGTCGCTTCCTGACACGTAAGCCGCATCGACCTCGACGGTGCGGCGATCATAGTCAAAGGCGCTGGAGAGTGCATAGAGCCGAGCGCTGGTGTCTTCGATGTTGTCGGCACGATGCACATCATTGAGACCAAAGAAGCCCGTGACACGAGCTGAAGATGCCCCTAGGAGGTAGAGATTGTGCCGAGAGACACCCACTGCATCGATGCTGTCATTCAACATCATGCCATCCTGCAGCACCAGCGGCTGACGGCCAATGCTAAACTGGTAGTCAGTGCTGTGTCTGTCTTGGGGATCAAGGAAGGGAAACAACTCGCCGAGATCTCCCTCGAAGAAGAGTGTCTGTGGTTCAAGATTGAGCGCCTCTCCCCAGCCAGCCTTGCGCGAGCCGCCGTCGAAGGTGTATCCAGAGAACTCGCCCTCATGATCAAAGGGTCGAAAGCCGACCAAAAAACGCTCTGTGCCAGACAGATAGAGATTGCCAAAGAGATCCAGCCGATTGGTCCACTCCGTGATGTCCTTTGGCCCTTGGTTGAAGGTCTGCAAGGCGCTGCGCATTGAGCCATACGCAAAGAAGGTAGGTCGCCAAGTCGCGCCCGTTGGCATTTTGATGCCTGGATTGATGGGTCCAGGACTGAGGAAGCGATCCCCACCGAAGAAGCTGCGACGATCAGGCAGATCCGTTTCCGTATCGTCCATTGAGCGCTGCTCGATCTGGCTGCGCCGCTCGCGATTCTGAGCAAAGACTGCGTCGTCGATTCTCTCTGTGACCGTGCGGTATTGCTCATCGCGACCTCTGGCAAACTGCTCGTACGGCACCACTTCATCACTCAAATCCATGGCACCCGCATCGGAGATGTTCGCTGGTGCTGGCGCTGAGGCGGCATCTTGGGGAGATGCTGCTAGATCGTCCGCAGGTGCCAAAACATCGACCCCCGCGGGAAGGAGGCCTTCGCTGGGGGGAGCGCTGCCATCTGCTGGGATTTCTGCACGTCGGACGCGAGCATCCTTTCCTCCCGCAAGGAATTCTGGAGGTAATGCGCAGGATGAAAGCCATGCACAAAACAGGATAAGCGTTGTGCGAGTGATCAGGGGCGTAAGGGTTTGTTTGTTCATGGCTTCTCCTCCGTTTTGAGGGCTTCTGGAGGCAAGAAAGGCAGGCCATCCGGCACACCGCCAGGCCATTGATCTGGATGAAGCGGTCCGAGGCTCTTCAGGAGGAAGTCCGCCCCTTCGTGACTGCCTGAAAGCGCAGCCTCTCTCGCGGCCAGTTCTTCTTCGCTTGTATGTGGGAAGGGATAATCTGCCACTGGGACATGCATGATGTCCTCAGCACTGGGGGTGAGGTCTAGCTTGTAGTTCTCAGGCGTCACCTGAATGACGCGATCCCAGAGGACGAGCGCTCCACCGCGACGTTGTTTCAGATCCGTCGATTCACTGACCTGATGCCCATAGACGACGCGATTCGCGACCTCGCGAGGAGAGAGGTTATAATCAAAGCCCACGGAGGACATGCTCTTCACAAAATTCACTGGCACGGACTGAGAGATGAGACGCATCTCAATCCGATAGGGGCGCGCCCCGGTGAGTTGATCCGCGTCCACGCGATACTCTGCGAGACGGTGGCCGAGAGGGGGGATGGTTCGGCTCTGTTTGCGCACTGAACCAGCACGACCAGTGAGAACTTCTGCCTTCACCGAAGGGCGAATGAAGGGCATTGGGTCCTGGGAGATGTTCACTGGCAGAATTTGCTCCCGTTCACCGCCGACGAGGTTGGGCGTCACGAAGCGAGATTGAAGCGTGAACAGATAAGGATCTAGCAGCCAGCGCTGATCCTCCTTGCGCAACGGTAAACCCACTGATGCCTTCCAAGCACTGGCCTCTAGCCATGCGCCTGTTTTCGGAGCCTCCGCATGGGTGAAGGAGGAGTGCAGATCGCGAAGATCCCCATTCGGGTCTCGATCACCAGACTGGAAGATGACGTGCCCTTGCGCGTCGATGACATTCACTTCGAGGAACATCGGACGATCTGCATCTGCACCCGATGGCACGGAATGTCCGTTCATTACATTGTGAATATCGACCGAAAAGCGCAGCCCTCGGGCATCGTCACGGGTGATCTCAAACTCCTTCCATTGCAGCGCTCTGCGGATCAGGCGAGTGCGTTCAACGTGGGATTGGTTCAGCAGGTTGAACTGGCGGTTAAGGATGAGTCGGGCACTCTCACGACGGAGCTTTGACCCTGCAGGATCATTAGGATCAGCCCAGGGAAAGCCAACTTCACCGAGGCTTGATGCACGCTGGTCCTCCGAGAGCTTTTCCTCAAATTCCGGGGTGCCCCAGCCTTCCCACCAGCGAAACGAGATCCAGTCTGAAAGGGCAAAGCGTCGGGCCGACTCCCCTGCCTTTTGCAATGCAACGGTGCGTGTGTCCAGAGTGGCTTCATCGGGCTTGGCCAAGGTCTTGACATAGTCCGCCATCGCCGCCTGATCCTCCGTCATGGCTTGGCGAAAGCGATTGCCATACGTAAACTCGCGAGCTTCCAAGGAGTGCGGATACACGCCGGGATGGACGATGCTATAATCCGGCCCCAGCATCATGTGGTTGGTGCGTTTACGCGCTGGCGTGGCCATACCATCGCGATGATCACGGGGCGAATTGCGGACCTTCGCGGCGGGGGCGAATTCGAAGTTTGTGTCACGACCATCGGCCGTGAATCGCTCCGCCGCTGGTGGCACGGCCCCTGGAGTGCGATTCATGTGGCAATCCTGACAGGTGGTGCCTTCCTTGCTAGCTGGCGAGTTTTTCCACTCCGTAAATGTCGATTCGATACGGAAGCCATTCGCCACATTCACGTCGTGACAGGCAGCACAGACAGCGGATGTTTCGAGGACGGGAAACTTCAGCGCGTCAGAGTGCACCAACTTACCGATCTCACCCTCCTGTGTCACCAAACCGAAGTCTCTATCGGCGATGGCCTTTTGGAGATTCTCATTTCCCGTCGGCCCATAAACTGGTGCCGAGACCGTTCCATGCGTCATGCTGATGCGACCGCTGCTGTTGCCAAAGTCCCGATCTACCCGATGGCAAACCACACAGCTGACTCCCTCGATCATAATCGGAGTGCGCAGCATCGCGCTGGAAAACATCTTCTCCTCACGCTGCATCCCGACCGGGCTATGACAGCGGATGCAAAAATCACCATTGGTCCCAGAGGTCCGCTCCGTGATGAAAGTGTGCAGTGAATTGAACACGGGGTCCATCATCGCGTAAGCATGAGGGGACATTGACCACTCGGCGTAGTGATCTGGATGGCATTGGGAGCAACTGGCAGCCGTGGGGAATCGCTTCTCCTCTCTCAATACCTGCAAATAGGTTCGGTGGGCATTTTCCGCAGCCTCGGTAGGGGCCAGCGGTGCCGTCTCTTCGCCTATTCCGACCATGGGGGAGGTTAAAGCAGCCAGCACCCACAAGAGGTAAAATTTAGGAAATAGGGGGTGCATGCGCAAGGATGGAGAGGTGAAAACTAAGAATCTACAGTTGTAATTACCATAACTTTAATATAAACTACAAAACAAATCAAGTAATCCTTACCTTTTACTGACTCCTACTTTTGGTCATGAGCACTCACATCTTGCGCTATGCCTTCACTTTTTGGGTTCTAACCTTCCTATCGCTGACAAGCACAGGAAACTCACAGCGTGCCCCACTAGACCCGTCCCACAACGTAGGTGTTGAGACTTGCCGGGATTGCCACGGGTCCATCGTTGATAGCTGGGAGCGCTCCAGCCATGCCACCGCTTTTAGCACCTTAGCCAATTCGGCGGCTGCAGCGCAGATGGCCCAGTTCATCGGCATCAAACCCGCATCGATCACAACCAACGCGAGTTGTGTGCGCTGCCATTTCACCCAGGAAAAGTTAGCCAGCGCTGTGCAGACCACCGCTGCGGTGAGTTGTGAATCTTGCCACGGCGGCGCAGAACAATGGATCGATGTCCACAACAGCAAATCTCACTCCCGAAAGGAACGTATCGACATGGCAAGCGCCCTGGGAATGAACCATCCAGCCACAGTCTATGCCACAGCGAAGGCCTGCTTTGAATGTCACGTCGTCGATGACGAGCAACTGGTGAACAAAGCGGGACACCCTGCCCTGAGCCCAGGTTTCGAACTCCTTTCTTGGTATTCGGGCGAAGTGAAGCACAACTTTCTGATCAGCAAAGAGGGCAAGCCCGTAAAAAGCAATGGCCACGAACAGCAGGAGATCCCTGCGCCACGGAAGCGCATGATCTTCCTCACGGGCAAGATGTTGCAACTGGCCCACAGCCTGCGCGCTGTGGGATGCAGCATGGACGCCCCGGTCGATAAGGCCGGCAAACTGGTGCTCCTGCCCAATGGGCTACCCACGTTTGCTGTCCAACACGCACAAACCGTGCAGCGCGTTCTCACCGACATGCGAGGCTATCAGGCAAAGCTCAGCATCCCAGAATATGCCCAAGCCATCGGGATCGCCGACAGC
>CAZCAL010000087.1:10329-13563 GCA_964496625.1 uncultured Verrucomicrobiaceae bacterium
ATTCGCCGCTTTGGATGAAGTCATCGCAAACTTGCATCCGCCAGAGCAGAAAGCCACCAAGACCAAATTCGCCGAACGCTGATGGGGCATTGTCTGGAGGGTTGACAGGGCGTCCACATCACCCATGCTGGAAGCCCCGACGCATGACCGCCCTCCCGACTCTCGACGACACTGAACGCTCTATTTACGAGTGGCAGATGTGGGTGCCTGGGGTGGGTGAAGAAGGTCAACGCAAACTCAAAGGTGCCAGCGTCCTCATTTCCCGCGTTGGCGGTCTGGGCAGCGTCGTGGCCTTGGAACTCGCAGCCGCCGGTGTAGGCAGGCTCATTCTAGCCCACGGTGGAAATTTGAAGCCTTCCGACCTAAATCGGCAGTTACTCCAAACCCACCATCACATCGGGCAGCCACGCATTGAGTCCATCGTGCAGCGCTTGCACGACCTCAATCCGCGCTGTGAAATCAGAGGGATTGGCGAAAACATCAGCTCAGAGAACGTCGATGAATTGGTCGCACAGGCGGACATTATCGTGGATGCGGCACCCTTGTTTGAAGAGCGGCTAGCAATGAACGCGGCGGCCTTTCGCGCTGGCAAACCCTTCGTTGAGTGCGCGATGCACACGCTGGAGGCCAGCGTCACCACCTTCATTCCCGGTCAGACAGGATGTCTAGCCTGTGTAGTCCCGAAGGTTCCCCAGACCTGGACGCGTCAATTCCCCGTCTTCGGAGCCGTGTCAGGCACAGCGGCATGCATCGGGGCGATGGAGGTCATCAAGCTCATCACAGGCATCGGCGAACCCCTCACCGGCAAAATGTTGAGCATGGACCTATCCAGCATGCGCTTTCGCACCGTCAATCTACCGAAACGCGCAGACTGTGCGGTTTGTGGTGGAGCTTAGCGCTTGGCCGGTTTCAGGCTAGCGATCGCGCGATAAGCGAGCAGCACCCCGACAGAGATGGCAAAGGCGAGCGGATAGGTGACGTCTGACTTCACGATCATGTAGTAGTGCACCACACCACCGATGGCGATGAGGTAGGTCAACCGATGAAGCTGGTTCCACCGTTTGCCTCCCAACTTCTTGATCATTGCATTCGTCGATGTCACCGCCAAAGGCACCATGAGAATGAAGCTGATCATTCCAACCGCGATAAAGGGCCGCTTGTAGATATCGGTAGGCACGGTGAGAAGCTGCCAGCCGCGATCCCCGCCCAGATAGGTAATCAGGTGCACCGTTCCATAAAAGAAGGCAAAGAGCCCGATCAAGCGGCGCTGTTTAAGCAGCCAATTCCAACCAAGCACCTTCCGAACTGGAGTGACTAGCAAAGTCAGCACCATGAAAATCAGCGCCAGGACACCCGTCGTTCGGGTAACAAACTCCACGGGATTCGCGCCCAATTTCCCGCGCCAGCCATCCGCTAACATGAGCAATGCGGGCAGCAGGCCATTGACGAAAACAAGCTGCCGGTGAAACCGAGAATCAGAACTAAAGGTCATGAGTGTGATCAAAAGTTTTTCCGCAAGTCCATGCCAGCGTAGAGACTCGCGACTTGGTCTCCATACCCGTTAAACATCAGCGTCTCGCGTCGATCACCTTCGCCAATACGGCGCTCATGCGCTTGCGACCACCTGGGATGATCGACGGTGGGATTGACGTTCGAGTAGAAGCCATACTCGCGTGAATTGGCGATGTTCCACGTCGTCGGAGGCTCCCGATCCGTGAGAGTGATCTTCACAATGGATTTGATGCTCTTGAAGCCGTACTTCCATGGCACGACGAGACGAATGGGTGCGCCATTTTGATTCGGCAAGGTCTTCCCATACAAGCCAGTCGCCAGCAGCGTCAGCGGGTGCATCGCCTCATCCAACCGCAAACCTTCTACATAGGGCAAGTCAATGCCCGCATAAACTGAATCAGGCATCTGCAGAATGTCGTAGTAAGTCTCGAAGGCGACATGGGTCGCAGTGCTGGTTGGCTCCACCATGTTGAGCAATCGCAGCAGCGGAAAGCCAACCCAGGGGATCACCATCGACCAGCCTTCCACACAGCGAAAACGGTAGATGCGTTCAACGGATTCAAACTTCAGTAAGTCTGCCAAGTCGAACTTCCGTGGTTTGTTCACGAGCCCTCCGACTTCGACGCTCCAAGGGTCCGTCACAAAATTCCTGGCACTCTTGGCCACCGAGGATTTATCAGTCGAGAACTCGTAGTAGTTGTTGTAGCCAGCGATCTCCGAAAAGGTATTTGGCTTTTCGCCTGGAAGCAGTGTCGTATCGACGCCCGACTCCACAACCGTCTGGATTGACTCCCCCGCTTGTTTCACTTCGGGCTGCGGACGAAAGGCTTGGTAGAGGCCAGTGGTCGTCAGGGCTGAACCCGCCCAAATAGCCGACTTCATGAAGAATCGTCGGTTTAAAAAGGTCTCCTCGGGCGTGATCTCGTTGGGTGGGATATCAGAGGAAGCACTCATAGCTGGAAGAGAGACGTTAGCGTCTCGGATAGGAGGTGCAACCTTGGATAATATTCCGCATGGCGTGCGTCATCGGCCAATCGATGAGCAACACATTGTTGCCCCCAACCTCATCTTGCGACAGGCTAAACAGTGAAGTTCCCCCCCAGTCCACCGCCATCCTCGCAACCACTGAAGTGGATCACGCCCGCCCAATGGCAAACGTTTGCCGAGGCTGGCACGACAGCGCATCGGATAGCCTCGGGATCTGCGGGCTGGGCCGAAAGACTCGGCGATGATGTCATGTTATCTCATAAATCTGACACGGCGCTAGAGACGCTCACCGCAGGTTTGGCCGCCCAGAGTCAGGCAGTCGGATGGAGTCCAGCACGGGTTTTTGCACGCTTTTTGCCCACCCAAAATGCAGATCGCACCTGCCCGGTTCTGATTAGCGGTTATGCTCAGCCATCGCTCCAGACGGTCGTCACAGAAGCGGGAATTCGCTACGGACTGGACATGGGTGCCGGTTACAGCCACGGGTTGTTTTTGGACCAGCGACTCAACCGCGCTAAGCTCCTTGCCCTGAGGCCCAAGCGACTGCTCAACACCTTTGCCTACACTTGCAGTTTTAGTGTCGTCGCGGCGCTAGCTGGGGCAGAAACAGTCAGTGTGGATCTCTCTCGCAAATCACTGGATCGCGGCAGACACAATCTGAAATTGAACGGCATTGATGACTCAAAGCATCGCTTCATCGTTGATGACACCTTGGAATTGCTGCCAAAGTTGACG
>CAZCAL010000088.1:0-13486 GCA_964496625.1 uncultured Verrucomicrobiaceae bacterium
ACCAAACCCCTCAAAATCAAAACCGCTGAAACCATCTGGCCGCATGATCAGTGGCTTCTGAGCCTCAATTTTACCCTGCCTAACCCGGACCGCCCCAACAGTATCCATGAGCTCTGACACCAGCTGAAATTCAAACTGGGTCGTTCCAAAAGTATCGATGCGCCGATCAGGCTCGTGCAAGACCTGCGTCATCTCCAGGGCATACTGAATATCAAACACCGTGTCCATTCTTCAAAAGAGGCCGCAGAGTATCCAGGTTATCCCCTTCAGCCAGTCTTTTTCTTGGGATGTTCGGAAGCAGCCACAGTGCGCGCGATATCGTCTAGCTCACGGCACCATCACGATGTGTTGGTGTCGGTTTTCCTGGGCGGAAATGCTCCTCGTGATCCACCGTCGCCGTCAGACCAAAAAAGCCGCTCGTTGTTTCAGCCAGAGCCACCTTTACCGCCTCTACCAAGTCAGCAGGATCTGCTTCCGCCCGTAAATTTACAATCAATTGCCCGCCAGTCGAAGGTTCGTCCAATTCCATCCCCAACTCTGCAATGTAATCGCTGCGAACCAGATTCACGCTCGCAAGTTCCCCTGCAATTCCATCGTCTGGGCTAAATGTCATTTTAAAGTGGGCGATTTCCGTTCCCGCCAATTGCAAGCGCCCCTGAACGTTTGTCGCCAATCTCTTCAAAAAGTCATTCGCCTCAAATTCATCATCCGTCTTTAGCGTGACCGTGGCATTTAACCAGCCAAGCAAGGCCTCGCCATCCGCATACACCTCATAATCTACCGCCATCGGATTACGCCTCGCCTGTTCACCACTCATCATGGTGGCAAAAAGGTCCTCTAACCCAGTCTCGTGCCGAGGGGATGCAATCACGACCTTTGACTCAGGAAACTCTGCACTCAACATCGCCCGCAATTCCTCTCGCTGCGATTCATCAATCAGATCACTTTTGCTGATCACGATGATGTCCGCTTCTTCGAGCTGCTTCTTGAAGATGTATGCCACCTTGGACGAGAATGTCCCTCCCGAATCAAGACCAAAAACACGCCGCGCGCGCACTGGATCAACAAGGACCGTGAGCGGAGCTACCGTGAACGCATCGCCATACATTCGACGCAGAGGGTAAGTGACCGTAGCCACTAGGTCGGTGCAACTGCCCACTGGCTCTGCAATGAACACATCCGGCTTGGCCTCATCTGCCAGCTTCGCAGCAGCATCCACGAGCGTATTGAAGCGACAGCAAAAGCAACCACCCGCAATCTCTTCCGTAGCAAACCCCTGCCCGCGCAGGAGCTTGGTATCCACTAAGCCACCCGCCTGATCATTCGTGATCAATCCCACTCGCAGCCCCTGATCACTCAAGTACTTGGCCAACCGACCGACAGTGGTAGTTTTTCCGGCTCCAAGGAAGCCCCCGATCATGATGTAACGCGCTTTTGAAGACATAGTGTGTCCGTCTTATTTGCTCAGATCCGCAAATACGCAACCCACAAGTCGCGTCCGCAGACAAAAAGCTATGCCAAAGCCACCCTCAAACACAACTCCAAATGACCGCAAGAAAGCACCTTCTGGTCTCACCAACCTCCACCGAGCGCTTTGACCAGAAGAACGGCACTGAGGAATTGCTCGCCCAGAATTCGGGTGGCTTCTTGCTGAGATCTTAGCAGTGTCCGCTGGGCATCGATCACTTCGTAAAAGGAGACGAGGCCGGAATCGTAGCGCTTTTGTGAGAGATCCACCGCGCGTTCAGCAGCAGCGACGGTGGCTTCTTGCGCAGTGCGCTGCCGGGCAAGGATGCTGAGCCCGCTGAGGGCGTCTTCGACATCGCGCATGGCTTCCAACACCGTCTGACGGTAGGCAGCTGCTGCCTGTTGATAGCGGGCGCTTTGAGCTTCGATATCGGCGGTGCGCTTCTTGGCGTCGAAGATGGGCCAGTCCACCGATGCGGGCCCCATGGCCCAGACGCGGCTTGCGCTGCGCGCGAGCTGGCCGATGAAGCTACTTTCGCGCCCACCCGTCACGCCGATTCGGACACTGGGGAACAACGCCGCTTTAGCGACACCGACCTCCGCATTCAACGCGGCCATTTCACGCTCCGCAGCAGCAATGTCCGGACGGCGCTCCAGGAGATCGCTCGGGACACTGCCAGGAACACTTGGCGGGCTGCCCTTCAAATCCGCTGGAGGAAGTCGGAACGTGGAGGCCGTCTGGCCGATGAGCAAAGCGATGGCGTGTTCCAATTCAGCCCGACGTTTTTCTAGCCCGATCGCCTCTGATTGAGTCGCTGCCATTTCTGTCTCAGCCTGGGCGACATCCACTTGAGCGATATCCCCTTGCTTGAAGCGGACGGTGGCGAGATCCAAGGTGCGCTGACGAAGTGCGAGCGTGCTCTTCAGCAGCGAAATCTCCGCATCCTGTGCACGCAACGCAAAGTAGTTCATGGCGAGTTCTCCTTGGAGCGAAAGCAACACACTGCGGTGGTCTGCTTCAGCTCGTTCAACTCGGGCTAACGAAGCCTGCGACTGGTTTTTCACGCGGCCCCAGAGATCGAGTTCGTAGTCCAGATCCAAAGAAGAGCGCAGCGTCGTGCGGGTGCGACCGCCGGCGAATTGATACTGCAAAGTCTCCGTGCCGCGTGCACGCTGTGCCGAGGCATTGAGATCCGCCGAGGGGAAAAGCCCGGCCCGATCTGCCCTGGCCACGGCCTGCGCTTCCGCGACACGTTGAGCGGCGATCTCCAGTGTGGGGCTGCCTGCCTCCGCCTGCTTCATGAGGTTAGTTAGCGCACCATCACCAAACAATCCCCACCAGTTCCCGCGAGACTCCGAATCGCGTGGTGAGGCCGTGCGCCAAGGACCTGAAGTGGCGAACTTCCCCGGCAAATCCACTTGAGGTTTGGAATACTTCGGGGCGAGATTACAACCCGTCACCGCCAAAAAACAGATCGCCAGCAAAGACAGACACTTCATCGGGTGGGTTACTTGGGCGGGATCTCTCATTGCTTCATCCTTCAGCTTCGGCACCGCTTTTCAACTCCGCATCCAGCACGCGGCTCACATCCCCTACGGACCCTGTGCCACGTGCGATCAAGGCATACACCATCGGCACCAAGAAGAGCGTCACCAGTGTGGCCAGGGTTACGCCAAACACAATCACCACGCCGACAACCATGCGCGTCTCCGCCCCTGCCCCGATGCTAAGCATCAGCGGCAGCGCACCCATTACAGTGGATAGGGCAGTCATAAGAATCGGACGCAGCCGTTGCTCACTGGCGTTGAGAATGGCATCGCGAAAGGCGACGCCTTCATCGCGCAACTGATTGATGAACTCGACAATCAAGATCCCATTCTTTGCCGCGAGACCGATCAGCATGATGAGCCCAATCTGGCTGTAGATGCTCTGATTTTGCCCCATGAATTGCAGTCCGAGCAAGGCTCCGGCGACAGCGACCGGCACAGTCAGCATGATCGTCAGCGGATGGACAAAGCTCTCAAACTGCGCAGCCAAAACCAGGAAGGCCACCATCAGGGCAAGACCAAAGACCAGCCCCATGCTGCTGGAACTTTCCTTCAACTTCAATGCACTGCCCTTGTAACCGATGACGGCGCTTGGCGGCAGGTTTTGGTGGATCAGATCCTCCATGTATTCGAGCGCTTGCCCAAGGCTGTAGCCGGCGGCTAGTTCACAATCCATCGTGATGGAGCGCATCCGATTGTAGCGGTTCAGGCTTCCGCTATCAGCAAATTCGTCAAAGGTCACTAGATTGGCTAAGGGGATCAGTTCTTTGGTGCGATCACTGCGCACAAAGATGTTATTCAAATCAGTGGGACTGCTCTTATCAGCGTAGCTACCTTCCACTAGCACGTCGTATTCTTCCCCTTGATGCAAATAGGTCGTGACACGGCGACTGCCCAGCAACGTCTCTAACGTGCGTCCGATACTGGCACTACTGACACCGAGATCAGCGGCCCTCGCTTGATTGATGCTGATGCGCAATTGCGGCTTGGTATCGCGGTAATCACAGTCCAAACCGACAATGTTGGGATTCTCCTTGGCCTTCGCCAAAAGAATATCGCGCCATTGCGCCAACTCCTCGAAAGTGGGACCGCCCACGACGATCTCCATGGCCTTGTTCAACCCACGCGAAAGCCCTTGTCTCATGATCACGGAGGTCTTGACGCCGGGCACATCGGCCACCTTTCCGCGCACCTCCGTCATGATGTCGAAGCCGTTCCTGCGTTGGTCAAAGGGGGCAAGGGTCAACACTCCAATGCCCTCATTGAAGTCATTGGTGCCGCCAAACGAACGCGGCGCACGCACCAACACTCGAGTTGCCTCGTGCGTATCATCCAGCAAATACATGAGGCGATCCTCCAGGTTCTCCAGGGCGTCCACCGTGTAGTTGAAACTTGATCCAGGCGGCCCTGTCGCCGTCACAAAGAAGGAGCCACGATCTTCGCGTGGAGTGAACTCTTCGGGGATGTTCTTGATCAGGTAGGCGCATAGTAGGCCCAGGCCGATGACCACAGGAATCACCACCGATGAAAACGGTAATGCCATCGCCAGGAGGCGGCGATAGCCCACCTGCAACCAGGCAAAAAAACGCGCTAAGACCCGCGCGAGGAGACCATCCGCCTGACGATCTCGCATGATCTTAGATGCCAACATGGGCGAAAGCGTCAGTGCGACGAATGCCGAAAAAGCCACCGACACGGCAAGCGTAATGGAGAACTCGCTAAACAGGCGCCCAGCATCTCCAGGCATGAAGGTGATCGGCACAAACACAGCCAACAGCACCAGTGTGGTCGCGATGACGGCAAAGCCCACCTGTCGCGTGCCACGATACGCCGCGACGAGCGGTTTTTCCCCTTCCTCAATACGGCGGTGGATATTCTCCAGCACGACGATGGCATCATCCACGACGAGACCGATGGCCAGAACCAGAGCGAGCATGGTAAGCGTGTTGATGGAGTAGCCAAGTGCATCCAAGGCCATGAAAGTGCCCAACACCGATACTGGCACCGCCACGGTAGGCACCAGCACCGCCCGGAAGCTGCCAAGAAAGATGTAGATGATGACCACCACCAGAATCACCGCAATGATAAGGGTTCGGTACACCTCATGCAGCGATTCCTTCACGAACACGCTCATGTCGTAGCTGTTTTCCAGGTGCATCCCATCGGGCAAAGTTGGCCGCACACGGTCAGCCTCTTCACGCACCGCTTCCGCAACATCCAAGGTATTTGCACGCGACTGCCTCACGATGCCCAGCGAAATCATTGGCACCCGATTACCGCGAAATACCACCCGCGATTCCGATGAACCCAACTCGATTTTCGCAACCTCACCGAGGCGCACTTGGTAGCCATTTTCACCCCGGGCGATGACCATCTTTTCAAAGTCCTCCGGTGTTTTGTACTCCCGATTCAGGCGCACAGTGAACTGGCGATCCAGCGATTGCACCGCCCCAGCCGGGGGATCGATGTTTTCACGCCGCAGCGCGTCTTCGATGTCGTTGACGGTCAATTGTCGCGCCGCGAGTGCCTCCCTATTCACCCAGATGCGCAGCGCGTATCGATTGCCGCCGCTGACGCGGACGCGAGCCACGCCTGGCAAGCGCGAAAAGCGGTCCATAAGAGAGCGTTCTGCGTAGTCCGTGAGTTCCAGCGTGTTGTGGTGATCGCTGGCCAGATTTAGATACATGAGAATCTCTGCGCTCATGTCTGTCTTACCGACGTTCGGTGCCTCCACCTCCTCGGGGAAATCCGCGACGACTGGCCCGATGGCTTCGCGAATATCACTGGCGGCCGCATCGAGATCACGACCGAGATTAAACTCCACCGTGATCTCTGATTTGCCATCAGTGCTGACGGAGGAGATGTTTTTGATCGCCTCCACCATGCTGATGCGATCCTCCAGCCGCTGGCTGATTCGACGCTCCACCACGGATGCCGCAGCGCCCCGGTAGTAGGTTTCCACCGTGATGATTGGCGGCTCGATGTCAGGATACTCGCGCACCTGCAACCGCTGATAACTGACGATGCCAAAGGCAACGAGCAGCAAGTTCATCACCGTGGCCAGCACGGGGCGTCGGACGCTGGTGTCAGAAAGCCACATGAGAGAAGATCAAGATCCGACCTCCGGATTGTAAGCTGCCGAAGGTGACTTGTATTCGCCGGAGACTTTCACCACCGCACCGTCTTGGAGGCCCACCAACCCGTCCGTAATGATCGTCTCTCCTTCTTTAAGTCCCCTCGTCAACTCGACGACTCCAGGTTTGCGAATTCCCGTTTCGACTTCGACCCGTTTGGCTTTGCCATCAGCAACGGCGAATACAAACTTCTTAGTACCAACTGGAACGAGCGCGCGCTCTGGGATGCTGAGAGACATGCGCGGTTCGAGGGCCATCTTGACCATGACCAACATTCCAGGCCTCAGGAGGAGTTTGGGATTTGGCACCTCGGCACGCGCCGCGACGGAGCGCGTCAAAGGATCGATGCGGGAATCAACCTGGGCGATCTTGCCTGGAAATTTCGCATCGCCCAACGCATCCGCATGGGTTTCGATTCCCACACCAGGCTTCGCCTGGGCGAGAAAGGTCTCGGGAATGCTGAAGTCGATCTTTACCACATCAACCTTATCCAGCGTGGCAATCACAGTGCCTGGAGAGACCAGCGCACCGACACTGATCCGACGCAGCCCCATCCAGCCATCAAAGGGCGCAACGATCTGCCGGTCCGCAAGTTTAGCTTCGGCCTCACGGATTTGCTGCTTGGCAATGTCTGACTGCGTGCGGCGCTCCTCGAGCCGTGCCTCTGGGGCAGCCCCTTGTTTCACTAAGCCTTCCAAGCGGGTGATCTCGCGATCCTGTTCTGCCAGCGATGCACGCGCAGACTCATACATGGCAGTCTCCTCGGCGTGGCTGAGTTCGGCCAGCAACGTGCCCTTTTTCACAAAGTCACCGTCTTCAAAATGCAGCGCAGTAATCACCTCGGTGACATTTGGGCTGATGTCAGTGGATTCAAAGGCGCGCACCGTGCCGATGGCATCCAGATCCACTGCAAAGTTCTCCTTACCAACCTTCGTCGTCATCACCAGGGCCGCGCCCTTCGTGGGCGGTGCCGCACCTCCGGCAGCCTTTTTGGCCTGTTGCCCCTGCCAATACCACCACCCCATGGCCGCCACCACTCCCGTCACGAGAAGGAAGACGAGGAAGCGAGAGAGAGCGGAGGTTTTAGGTTCTGACATGCTGCAAACAACAAAGGGGAGAAGAGGAAACGCCATTGAAAACGAATGCTATCAGGGGTTTGGCACCGTACTCGTCTCTCTCCAAGGGATCACGGCGAGCAATCACCCCAAAGCTCCACACCTTCCAGCACTCCGCGCCTTCAATCCCTCGGAGACGGATTGGTACCGTACCCATCCCTCTCCGAGGGATGATCCGCGTGCCAGCAGCCTAATAGCTCCGCACCTTCTATACGTCCAGGCCGAAAGCCCCCCTTCACTTTGCCTCAACCGCTGGTTTATCGCCGAGCTTCAGTGTCGGCACCGTTACTGTATCGCTGACGTTGAACCCGACCCAGTGACCGGAAATCGCGTGGGCGGGGAATCCGCAAGCCAGCGCATATTCACCAGCCTCATCGGCCACGAAACTGAATTCGGCTTTTCCAAAGGACATGCCTTGGGTGTGCTTGGGCACAGCCCCACCGGGGAACCATGGCTCTGAGACTTGGAGCTTTTGGGTATCTGGCTTATCAATAACGATGGCGCTGTGCGGCACGGGTCCAGGGTTGATGAAAGTGACTTCCACCGTCCACCCCGTGGGCACGGTATAGACAGCCGCACCCTTCGCATAACCGTTGAAGTTCATGCCGTAGTTTTCAGCGGTGAAGGTGGCGACAAGGGTAATCTTCGCGGTCTTTGGCTTATCCCCTAGCTTGAGAAAATCTGCCTCCGTGATGCCCTCGATCATTTCCTTTTTGAGGCCAGTCAAAGCGGCAGCAGCATGGGCTGCGTGGTCCTCGGGTTTCGCCTCTTGAGCGTTCATCGTGGCGGTGGCGAGCAAAAACAAAGTGGGGAGGATGGTCTTTTTCATCGGAACAGGGTTGGAATAAAATACGTGCGCCGATGGGAACTCCCATCGGCGCACGGCTAAAGAAGTTGAAATGTCTTACTTCACTTGCAAGGGCGCAGTGGCGGCGCCCGCAGGAACTTTGTCCGCAGGGACGAGTTTCCAGACCGCGCCGCGCTCTTCCATGTAGGGGTCGACTTTGCCGCCGTAGCCAGCGGTACCTTGGGCCATATAAATGCTGCCATCTGGGCCAATGCCTGAGCCCGTCGGGCGGAGACCATCACCGAGATCCAGCACTTCCTGCATCACCCACTTACCACCATCCTGCTTCATGCCCCAGACCTTGCCGCTACCCCAGTCCGCAGCGAAGTAGATGCCGTCGAGTTCTGGATAGTCTTTGTTGCGGGATACGCCGAGGTTGATCACGCAGATGCCTTGATCGACGTGGCTGTATTCAGCGATCGGCAGAACGCCCACTTTGGGGTATTCCTCTGGGTCCACCGCAGTCTCGGTTCCATCCGCATTTTTTTTCAGAATCATCGGGAATGGGTGGCTACCACACATGAACTTCCATCCGTAATTTTCGCCACCCTTGCTGCCCGCAGGCTGCATATCGATCTCTTCCCAGTGGTTCTGTCCGATGTCAGCAATGTAAAGATTGCCCGTGCCAGAATCAAAGGAGAAGGTCCAAGGATTGCGCAGACCGTAAGCCCAAATTTCAGGTTTGGCGCGGGGATGCACCTTGGAAAAGGCTTCTTCACTGACACCAAACAACGTCATCTGCTGCAGCGGCGTGATGAAGGGATTGTCCTTCGGGATATCGTAAGCACGATCACCGCTGGATTTATTGACGTCGATGCGCAGCATCTTCCCGAGGTAAGTGTGGAGGTCTTGACCCGCGTTAATGACATCCCCCTCCCAGCCACCGTCGCCGACACCGATGTAAAGATAGCCATCTGGACCAAAGGCGATCTGACCGCCATGATGGTTGCAGTAGGGAAAGTCGATCTGCATGATGATGCGGGCGCTGGCTGGGTCCAGACGATCTGGATTGGCCGCATCCACCTTGTATTCAGCCACCATCGTCGCTCCATTGAACCAGAGATCCGCGTAGCAGATGTAGACCTTACCGTTGCTCTTGAACTCTGGATGGAAGGCCATGCTAAACATCCCCAATTCCAGGAAAGAAGAAATCGTCTTGTCCTTCAGATCCAAAAACGGGCGGCGCAGTTTTTTGCCATCCTTCACGATCTGGATAACACCAGGGCGCTCAATGATAAAGACGCGACCAGTGCCGTCATTTGGCGCAGCGACGCTGACAGGCTCCGCAAGATCGTCCGCCACTTTCACGAGGGCGACTTTGATATCTCCAGGGAGCTTGCCACCCGGTTGCACGGGCATTGCCTGTTGAGCATGGATGGACAGAGCGGGCAGAGCCAGGAAGGCAAAGGCCAGCAGGGTTTGATTTCGTTTGATCTTCATGGAGTGGATTGGAGGGATGAGTCGTATAACCGCCGGGGATTTATTCCCAGAGAAAGTGAAAGCCTAGCGGATGGAGAGGTACGCTGACAAGACTGAAATAATGCGCCGCGCACTTGTCGTATCCTGCGGGGAATTTAGCTTCCCCGCCGGAACGGCGTGGGGGCGGCTTGAGTGGCCGAGGGAAAAAGAGGCCAGCCAAACACTCATCAAGGGATTGTTGCGCGGCTCGCCCCGGAGAGTGATGCCTAGAGTGCTTTGCCTGAACCTTCGGAGAGAGACGTTCGTTCGGAAAATTCGGACGATTCAGCCTAGCCGTCCTTTGCGGGCTATTAGATACCTAGAGGTGTCCAGCGCTTGTTGGGCTAAGGCTTGTGCGTGGACTTTCCTTGGGGTGGGCCTTTGAACTTGGGCTTGCCCTGGGGCTTTCCTTTGGCAGGGGCCTGGGGCTTGGCGTGGCCTTTGAATTTTGGCTTGCCGGTGGGCGGGCCTTGGGGATCGCGCTGCTGGGGGACGGGTGCCTGGGTTTTGTCCCTGCCCTGGCCGGGGCGGGCGTCTTTTCGGTCCGGCCTGCGATCCCGGTCCTGTTGTCGGCTGCGATTTGTGCTGCGGCGGTCGCGCTCCCCTGGTCGGCCTTGGCCTTGTGGGGGGCCGGAGGAACGGCGCTGGTCTTGGAACTTGGACTTTCCTTTGCCTTCGCCGCTGCGAGTGGTGGCGATGCAGAAATCGACCTGCTTTTTGAAGCGGTCGAGCTTGTAGATCTGCACTTTCAGTCGATCCCCCAGCTTGAAGACGCGGCGACTGTGACGTCCGACAATCTCGTTGCGGACGGGGTCGAGATTGTAGAAATCATCCTGGATCGAAGAGAGAGGCACGGCACCGCTCATGCCGAGGCCGGGCACATCAACGAAGAACCCGAAGTTCCGCACGTCGGTGATGAGGGCGTCGTAGATCTCAGGGCGGCCGGAGTCGAGCTGACCCGTAAGCCAAGCGTAGAGCTTTACGTCTTTGCTATCGCGTTCGGCATCGGCGGAGTTGCGCTCAGTATCGGTGATGTGATCGGCGATCTCCCTCATGCCGGCGACGGTGGGGACCTGCTTTTCAAAGAGGACGCGGTGGACGACGAGATCCGCGTAACGCCGGATGGGGGAGGTGAAGTGGGTGTAACGGGTCTTGGCGAGACCGTAGTGGCCGAGAGGCTCCACGGCGTAACGGGCACGCATGAGGGAGCGGAGGAAGCCAATCTTTAGCGCGGCACCGATGGGGAGGGTGTTCAGTCGGGCGAGAAGCTTTTGGACCTCTGGCCGGAGGCTGAGGTTCCCACAGGGGATGTGGTGGCTGAGGATGTCATCCCGATAATCTTGGAGCTTTTTGTCCTTGGGCGATTCATGGATGCGATATATCGAGGGGCGATCGATGCGCATCAGATGGGCGGCGACAGCTTCATTGGCGAGTAGCATGTACTCCTCGATCAATTGATGGGAGACGTCGTTTTCCATGCGATCAATGCGCAGGATGCGGCCACGGTCGTCGAGACGAATTTTATTTTCGGGGAAGTCGAGATCCAGGGATCCGTTCTTGAAGCGGCGGCGGCGGATGGATTGCGCGACGCGGTGGGCATCATGCAGCATGGCCTCGATGGCATCCTTGGGCTTGCCTCCTTCGATGACGGCGAGTGCCTGCTGGTAGCTGAAGCGTCGCTTGCTGCGGATGACGGCGGGATAAAACTTGGTGGAGATGACGGCACCGTCTGTGGAGAGGTGGAATTCGACGCACTTAGTGAGGCGGTCGATGTCTGGCTTCAGGGAGCAGAGCTCGTTACTGAGCGCCTCTGGCAGCATGGGGATGACGCGATCAACGAGATAGGTGGAGTTACCACGCTCCCGCGCTTCGACATCCAGCGGGCTGCCGGGGCGGACGTAGTGGGAAACATCGGCGATGTGCACCCAGAGGGTCCAGCCGCCTTTGCGGGGCTGGATGCAGATCGCGTCGTCAAAGTCTTTGGCGTCATCAGGATCAATCGTGATGACGTTGTGACTGCGGCAGTCTTCGCGGCCCTTGCATTCTTCTTTGCTGGGCTGGTTATCAGGGCGGGACTTGGAGATCGCGATGGCTTCGGCGAGGACTTCCTTGGGGAAGTGCAGCGGCAGATTGTAGTGCCGCAGCACGGAGAGCATGTCCACGCCCTCTGCATCGGGTGCACCGAGGACCTCGATGACTTCTCCCTCTGGGCTGGTGTGGCGGTTTTCCCAGGCGGTGAGTTCGACGACGACTTTATCGCCTGGATTGGGGCGACGCCCGACATCGCGCGGCGGAGGGACGATGATGTTGTGACTGAAGCGGGGATCATCTGGGATGACGTAGAGGAATTGCTTCCCGGTCTGGAGGGTGCCGACGAACTGTGAACGCTTGCGCTCCAGAATGCGGACGACTTTGCCGCTGGCGGATTCAGGGAGTTTCTTCAGGAGGCCCTGGGGCTTCACATCAAGGCGGACGAGGACGCGGTCGCCGTGCATCGCGGTGGAGGTGGACGCCTCTGAGATGCTGATCTCCCCAAGACCTGGCTGGTCTGGCTGGACAAAGCCGCGCCCCTGCCGAGTGATCTGGATGACACCAGGGATAAGATCTGCCTCGAGGGCCCGAATGAAGCGATTACCCTTGGTTCGGACGACGAGGCCTTGGTCAATGAGTTTGCGCAGGGCTTCTTCGAGCTTGAGCTTCTGGGCCGGCTTAAGGGAGAGGAGGGCGAGCAGTTCGCCCAGGTTAGCTGGCGCGTATTCAGAACTCGCCAGGAGAGAGAGGAGGGATTGTTCCATCGCCCCGAACATCGCACGGAAAGATCCACTTTGCGCGAATTAGATTTTTTGCGGTGAAGGAGATGGCCTGGGTGGGGACTGAATTCCGCCCTTGCAGTGGCCAGGATATGCGTCATGGAATGCACCACGCGTGCGCCTATTTTTAACCTGGATTTTCATTGTTCCCCTCCTGCTGGTTCTGACCGGTTGCAAAAAGTCGTCTGAGGATACTGGGGCCATGGTGCCGGACGCCGTGCTGGCCCCGGAGGATGGCGCGGGGAGCGTCTGGGTAGTGAAAAGTGCGGACGGCAAGCACAAGCTCTACCTCTGCGGCACGATCCACATTTTGCGGGAGCAAGATTACCCGCTGGCACCGGCCTATGAGGCGGCTTACCTGGACTCTGACCAGCTGCTGCTGGAACTGCCACCCGGCTCTGGCAGTTCTACAGAATTGGTCAGCAGGATGAGCGCCCTGGCAACCTACTCGAATGACACGGCATTGAATCGGCACATCACGGAGGAAAGCTGGAAGGCAGTCCAAGCATGGGCGAAGACGAAAAATCTGGATGCTTCCTCACTGAATCGGTTCCGGCCCTGGTATGTGGCGCTGATGATCACTTCACTGGAATATGCGGCCCTGGGGGCAAAGCCGGACCAGGGGGTGGATACATACTTTGAGCACCTAGCGGCAAAGCACAAAAAGCCTGCGGAGGGCCTAGAGACGGTGGAATTTCAGCTCCAGCTTTTTGCCGGCCTGTCAGACGTGCAGCAGCAGGAACTGCTCTCCCAGACGCTGGGGGAGATCGCGACGCTGTCCAAGGAGTACGAAAAGATGATCCGTGCTTGGAAAGAAGGGGATCTGGTGAGTCTGCACGACATGCTCTTCCGCGAGGCGGAGAAGTTCCCAGAATTGATGGACCTCTTCCTCAATAATCGGAACAAAAACTGGATGACCCGCTTGGAACAAGAGTTGCTCAGTGGGAAGAACACGATGGTTTTGGTGGGAACTGGGCACTTCGCGGGCGAAAAGGGATTGGTGAACCTTTTCCGGTCAAAGGGCTATGACGTCAGCCATTACCAAATAAGCGACCATCCCCCGCCCGATCATTGAACATTCGAGACACAAACCGATCAGCAGAAGCG